>DATIKP010000111.1 GCA_035477455.1 Atribacteraceae bacterium | reverse complement strand
ATGACGGCCTCTTTCTAAATGATCTTCGGGAAGGGGCAATGCCGGATCCGGGGGGTTTTGACTTCGTTCAGGAAGGGCCACCCGCGTGTGGATCGCTCTATAAACAAAGAATCAACTCATGGTCCGCGCCATGCTCAGTTTTGGCATATCTTATGTTATCCAATTCGTTACCCATTTCATTCGACATTACCCAATTGCCACTTGACGGTTTTTTGCCACCGGGCGTTCTGGCCTCGTCCAAGACATTCAATCTGATTTTTCGCCCGTAAATTTTACAAGATACGGCGGATCATATCCACACTGACGTTCGAGCATCTGTTTTGAAGTTCGACCACGTTGAAGGGGCCGAGAGTTCTGTCGATAGCGCGCAGAACTTATCCCGCACCCGGGGAGCGAAAACCGGGATCACATCCCGGCCGATGAGGAGATTGCGTTCCGGGAGATACCCATTCCGGACAATGCCTTGCTGACCCGGTTCCTCTTTCCGCCATTGGTGTGGGGCCATCAACTCCTCCCCTGCCGCTTCGCTGGCTGTAACCAGCCTTCTGCGGGTTTCTTCCCGGAGAGTTCGCAAACCAATTTTCTATGGGAGAGGGGAGATTGGACGAGCCGACGAAGGTGGCGAAGTTCCTGCGGAACGGCGGTTTAATGTGGAGCGAGTTCGCCGAGCGGGGAGAGGGCGAGGCGGAGGAGTGTTCATCCGCCTCATCTATGTGTCTGAAAAATAGTTCAAAATGGCTCCCCGGGCAGGATTCGAACCTGCAACCCTCCGGTTAACAGCCGGATGCTCCACCGTTGAGCTACCGAGGAAGGAAGGCGACTGTCATTATAGCTACATTATTCCGCCTCGTCAAGATAATCCCGTAATTTTTTACTCCGGTTGGGATGACGCAATTTTCTGAGAGCCTTGGCTTCGATCTGTCGGATCCGTTCGCGGGTCACCCCGAATTTCTGACCTACCTCTTCCAAGGTGTGAGGGCGGCCGTCGGCCAGTCCGAAACGAAGTTTCAAGACCATCCGCTCCCGATCGGTGAGAGTGTTGAGTACATCTTCCAACTGTTCCTTGAGAAGCGCAAAAGAGGCGGCCTTGGGTGGAGCCAGGACCCTCTGGTCTTCGATGAAATCCCCCAAGTGGGAATCCTCTTCCTCACCGATGGGGGTTTCCAGGGAGAGTGGCTCCTGGGCGGTTTTGAGGATCTCCCGTACCTTCTCCACGGTGACTCCCATAGTCTCGGCCACTTCTTCGGGTTGGGGTTCCCGGCCCAGTTCCTGAAAGAGTCGACGCGATATCCGGATCAGTTTGTTGATGGTTTCCACCATGTGCACGGGAATACGTATGGTACGGGCCTGATCGGCGATGGCCCGGGTAATGGCTTGGCGGATCCACCAAGTGGCGTATGTCGAGAACTTGTAGCCTCTCCGATAATCGAACTTCTCTACCGCCCGGATCAAGCCCAGGTTGCCCTCCTGGATCAGGTCCAAAAAAAGCATACCCCGCCCGACGTAACGCTTTGCAATACTGACGACCAAACGTAAGTTGGCTTCGATGAGTTTGCGTTTCCCATTCGGATCTCCGGCCTCTACCTGCTTGGCCAGGGTGACTTCCTGCTCAGACGTAAGCAAAGGAACCTGGCCGATTTCCTTCAGGTACATCTTTACTGGGTCGTCGACCCCGATACCCTTGATCCCTTCGAGCTTGAGGCTTTCAACTCCGCTTCTCCCTACCTCTTCCTTGGTAACGTCATCTTCGTCGGAAACTTCTATCCCCAGGTCGGAGAGGGTGTTATAGATATCGTCCAACTTTTCGACATTAATGACATCGTCACCCAGAACATCATTGAGTTCCTTGAAGGTAATAAAGCCTTTTTTCTTGCCGCTCTCTATGAGGGTCCAGATCTCTTGGACATGTCCGTGGGAACCTTGTTTTTTTCCGTTTACGGTCAAAGAACCCCCTCTCCTCTCTTTAAGTTTTTCAAAGCATTCTCCTGTTTAACGAGTTGTTCCAAATGCCTCAACACTTCCAGTTGGAACATATCCTGTGATTGGGAAAGTTCCTCCCGGAGGCGTTGAATCTCCGTTTTGAGAGAAGCCCGTTTGACCCGGGCGATCAGTTCTCTCACCATCTCGGCGTTTTTACACGACGACCCTTCATCGAGTGAACATAAACGGGTAACTGTCGAACAGATCATAAGATCTCCGGAAAACAGGTCGATCAGATCAGAGACGGAAACCGATCCGATGCTGGCCAAGGTACTGACGGCTTGATAAATTCTTTGATGATCTCGGTTGACCATTTCTTCCGGTGAAAGACCAGTCAGAATCAGCGATCGGAGGGAGTCGTTCTCAATAGCCGCCTTGATCAGCATCCGCTCGGCTTTGATGTTTCCAGGTTCATAGGATTTTCGGGATTCAAGCGTAAAGGAAGGATTTGCCCTGGGTTGTTTTTTCGCTTCCAGGCTCTCATAGAACAGAGACTCCGGCACGTCGATCTTCTGGGCAACCTGGCGAATAAAAAGGGATTTTTCGACCGTATTCTCACAGGATCGGATCAAGGGCAACAACTCCCGGGTCACTTTGCTTTTCCCCTCCAATGTATTACAACCATATTTATCGATCAGCAATTCCAGGGTGTAATCAAATAAGCTTTTCGCTTGGCCTAAAGCGTCGGCGAACGCTTGTTTTCCCTTATTCCGGAGCAGTGAATCGGGATCGTAAGGTTTCGGTAGGGCCAGTATTTTTACCTGAAGGCCTTTTTCCTTCAGGATTCCCATTCCCCGGGCAGTGGCAGATTTCCCGGCATTGTCCGAGTCATAACATAGTAGCACTTCATCAGAAAACCGTCTGAGCAGGCTGACTTGCTCCCTGGTCAACGCCGTTCCCATCGAAGCAATCGCGTTGGTAAAGTCTGCCTGAAAAAGGGCCAGGAAATCCATGTAGCCTTCCACCAGAATTACCTGGCCGGTTTTCCGTATCGTATGCTTCGCAGCGAATAATCCGTACAGATGATGTCCCTTGGTAAAATAAGGATGATCGGCCGTGTTCAAATACTTCGGTCCTGTTTCGTTTAGAGAGCGCCCGGCAAAACCGACCGGAGAGCCATTGACATCGTGAAGAGCAAAAGTAATTCTACCCCGGAACCGGTCAAGGAGTTCCCGGCGCTGACCAATCACGCCAACCCCTCCCTGGATGAGTTCCGGACCGGAAAACCCTTCTTTCAAGAGGGCCTTGACGCTCTCTTTGCCCCGGCTTGGAGAAAAACCGATACCGAACATACGGATGATATCCAGCGACAATCCTCTTTTTTCCATGAGGTAAGTCCGGGCTTGTCTGGCATCGGCGGCTGGAGAATTTTCCAAGTACCACTGATAATACTTTGTTACCGCTTCATTGAACTGAAAAAAACGTTCTTTCTCTTTTTGTTCTTTGGAATTTCTTTTAGTCCCCACCGGAAGATCGATACCGTATTTTTCCGCCAGATACCTGACTGATTCCGGAAAGGACCGGTTTTCTATTTTCATAATAAAATTGAAGAGGTTTCCACCCAGACCGCAGCCAAAACAATGGAAGATTCCCTTTTCCGGAGAGACTTGAAAGGACGGCGTGTTTTCTTCATGAAAAGGGCACAATCCGCGAAAACCCTTTCCAGCCGGCTTGAGTTCAACATACTGGGAGATCAGGGAAACCAGGTCGACTCGATTCTTGATCTCTTCGAGGTACCGATCTTCAATATACATCCCAAACCCCCTTCAATAACGCCAAGGCCAGGACAGAAGCACTTTTCCTCTTCTTCCGGGTTCTGCTCTACAGACAAAACCGGAGCTCGAATCCCGTAACATTCAAGCTCCGGTAATGGTATTTCAACGAATGAAAAGAGGGGCAAAAACCAGGGCCACGATGCTCATCAGTTTGATGAGAATGTTCAGTGAAGGACCGGCGGTATCCTTAAACGGGTCACCCACTGTATCACCAACCACAGAGGCTGAATGAACCGGGGTTCCTTTCCCGCCAAGATAACCTCCCTCGATATACTTCTTGGCGTTGTCCCAGGCACCTCCGGCATTGGCCATCATAACTGCCATCATTAGTCCGGAAATAATCGCACCGGCCAGAAGACCTCCCAGGGCTTCGGCACCCAGGAACCAACCCACCAACATGGGCACCACCACGGAGAGGACCCCGGGGAGAATCATTTGAGAAAGGGCACCGCGGGTGCTGATATCCACACACCGGGCGTAATCGGGCTTAGCCTTCCCCTCCATAATTCCGGGGATTTCCCTGAACTGGCGGCGCACTTCTTCCACCATCTTAAAAGCCGCCCGGCCCACCGCTTTCATGACGATCGAGGAAAACATGAAGGGCATCATTCCGCCGATAAACAAGCCTACTACGGTATACGCATGCAACAAGTCGATAACCGTCAACCCAACGGCCTGAGCATACGCGGTGAAAAGCGCCAGTGCAGTCAAGGCTGCCGAGGCAATGGCAAATCCTTTACCGATGGCGGCGGTTGTATTGCCCAGAGAGTCGAGTGAATCGGTGATCTTGCGCACTTTCGGCTCCATACCGGCCATTTCGGCGATACCTCCAGCGTTGTCCGCCACCGGTCCGTAAGCGTCAACGGCTACTGTCATGCCAACGATGGAGAGCATCCCCACCGCCGCGATGGCGATTCCGTATATTCCCGCTCCCCAAAAGGCGACCAGAATGGCACCACAGATCACAAGTGACGGTCCGACCGTGCTTTCCATACCCAGGGCCAGGCCGCTGATGATCGTTGTCGCCGGACCGGTTTTGGCCGAATCCGCCAAGCTCTTCACCGGCTGGAAGTGACTGGAGGTATAGTATTCAGACATAAGTCCTATCGCTATTCCGGCTATCAAACCGGCAACCGTAGAAATGAATGGTCCATACCAGGGAAAAAGAGCGCCTTCTCCCCGGAACATGACCGCCGATATGATCAAGCTGAAAACCGCCACGAGAATACCGCTCACGTAGGTTCCCCGGTTCAGGGCTTTCGCCAGTCCTTTCTCGTCTTTGGATTTCACAAAAAAGGTGCCGGTGATGGCTGCCAGGGCTCCAAACCCGGCCAGGATAAGCGGATAAAGCACTCCAGACACCTCATTGCCAAGAAGGGTCATTCCTAGAATCATCGCGGCGATAATCGATCCGACATAGGATTCGAATAGGTCGGCTCCCATTCCGGCTACGTCACCCACGTTGTCACCAACGTTGTCGGCGATGACCGCCGGATTACGGGGATCGTCTTCGGGAATCCCGGCCTCCACTTTTCCGACCAGATCCGCTCCCACATCAGCCGCTTTGGTATAGATGCCGCCACCCACCCGGGCGAATAGGGCAATTGAACTGGCTCCCAGAGCAAATCCGTTGATAATTTGCGGATCGCGGATAATCAGGTAAAGAATGCCCAGTCCCAGTAAACCAAACCCAACGACGGCCATTCCCATGACCGTTCCGGCGGAAAAGGCGACCCGTAAGGCCTGGTTCACTCCCTCAGTGGCGGCCT
>DATIKP010000110.1 GCA_035477455.1 Atribacteraceae bacterium | reverse complement strand
TAACGTCTTTGGATTTTGGCTAAATCACCGACCCAAACGATATTCACCGGCGCCTGGTGCACAAACCTTTGCCTCAGCGAGGCCACCATAAGTTCTTCGCGGAAATCCCCTTCCCTGATCAGCTCCAGGGAGTGTTCCCGCCAATCGAACCGGTAGACCCCGTCAGGTAAATCGGTTACGTTTCCGGCTACCAGATAGATCTCGAAGGGGTACAGCCCGCCGGCGGACGGGAAGGCCCGCGTCGCTCCGGTCACTCCGTCGATCGTTTTGCCTCCCGCCGACCACAGGAGCTGTGATACTTCCGGCAGGGTCATCGGCTCCTCCGTGAAACGACGGATGGAGCGGCGCCGGAAGATCGCCTCTTCCACCGACAGTTCCCCGGTATGACTGGGAGGAGGAAGACTGACGATTGCCTCTATCGGACTATTTTCTCCTTGCTCTGCGGGCGCGAGCCAGTTCATGGTCATAGCCCCGGCTAAGGCGACCACCAGTATCGCCGCCACCGCCACCGTTTTTTTGAGATTTGAGACCATTTTTCATTGACCTCCTTTTGCCAGGCGAATTTACGCGCTCTTCAATGTCCGGACCAGGAGGGGTGACAGGCGGAAAACGACCCGGCGCCGCTTCGCCCCTGTGAGCTTACCGCACTCGCACCTTCTCCGCTTCCAACACATTTATATGCGGCCGGGGGTTTAGTTGAAAGACACCTCTCAATTCCACGGTTTTTCCGACGCTGGGAGGCAGCGGTTTCTCCCAGGCTTCCTCGATCATCTGCACAAACAGGACTCCGGTATCATCGTTCACCGTGAACTTGCAGCCCCTGCTGCATTGCGTGACTATCGTCCCGCTTATTCCAACCTCCTTTCCTTCGTATTCCACGCTGTTTTCCATCAATTCCTCGATAGTGATCGGTAATACGCCGGATAAGGCCACGGTCGTTTTTTCTTCTCCGGCGGACAGTACATACCAGCTGACTAAAAACAAGACTGTGACGATTGTCAGGACAATCCCGATTTTGATTTTCATAAGATCACTCCATCCATTATTCTGATCTGTTTTACGGCAGTGTTCGCTATCTTTTCATCATGGGTCACAATCACCAGGGCGACACCGGTTTTTTCATTCAGCTCTTTCAACAAATTCAATATGTTGTTGCCGGCGCACGAATCCAGATTTCCCGTCGGTTCGTCGGCCAGGATCAATTCGGGACTGTTCGCCAGCGCTCTGGCGATGACCACTCTTTGCTGCTCACCGCCAGACATCTCCGCGGGATAATTATTCACCTTGTCTTTCAGTCCGACCAGGTTCAGCAACCGGACCGCCTTTTCTTTCTTGTTCCTGTCCCGGTTCAATTCCAGGGGTAGTAGGACATTTTGTAAGGCGTTCATGCTGTCGTTCAGATAATACTGTTGAAAAACAAAGCCTATCCTTTTCCTTCTGATCATAGTCAATTCATTGTCGCTTAGGCTTTCGACGTGTTTCCCGTCGATGAGGACATCTCCCTGCGAGGGTTGGTCCAGACAACCCAAAATGTGCAAGAGGGTGGACTTCCCAGAGCCTGAAGGACCGACGATGGAGATAAAGTCTCCCTTCCCGATTTTCAAATTGATATTTCTCAGGGACAAAAACTCGGTTTTTCCTTCACCATATATCTTCGACACATTAATGAGTTCGATCATCATAGTTCCCTCAAGGCCTTGATCGGCGCCGTGCTGGCAGCACTCCAGGCCGGGTAGAGTCCCGCGACGGAACCTACTGCGCAGGCCACGATCAGGGCGATCAGTACATATTGCACCGAAAAGTGCGGGCGGTACTGGATACCGATGAACTGGGTTATGGGAAAAAAGTTCAAAAAAACGTAGCTCAACAGCGCCCCCAGTATCCCCGCCACCAGGGACAGAAGAAGCGATTCGAGGATGAACATTTTAAATATCTCTTTCTTGGTCGCTCCAATGGAGCGCAAAAGCCCAATGTCTTTTTTTCGCTCAAAAACCGCCATCGTCATGGTATTGATCGTGGTGAGCGCACCCGCTACGATCGCTATCCCTACGATCAACAACAGGTTGGCTTTCAAGGAGGCGAATAGACCGATCAGGGTATCGAACATTTCAGTTGGCGGGACGGCCTGCAAGTCTGCCAAGCGGCCCAGGGTGTAACGGGTTTCCGCGATCCTTCCCAAATCCTCGGTCTGCACGAGGATGGCGCTGAGATTCCCCTCCAGACCGAAGAGGGTATGGGCCTGATCCAGAGGCAAAAATATGAAAGTATCGTCCCGCCCCCCCGTCTTATCCAGAATTTTGGTGATTTCCTGAGTCACTTCCCCCTGACTACTCAGCTGAATGGTCTGCCCCAGGGCCAGACTCAGGTCATCGGCTACATCACTACCGATTACGGCGCCATTGAATCCCGCGGAGTCCCATTGCTTCAGTTCCACTATTCCTTCCGTGGTGCCGTACACCGATACCAGGTCCTCGGCGACCCTGGCCTTTCCGACTACCACCGGGACCGCCAGGGCCACGTTTTCCATTTCCCTTATGCGCAAGTACATCTCTTCGGCTATGTATTCCATCGTATCTACACCCTGCATCAGGGAGATGGTCAACATATACGGACATCCCTCCGGAAGGAGAACGATGTGAGCCCCCAGGCCTTCTATTTCCTCCTCCAGTGTCAATCTGATTCCGGCGCTAATGGACAAAAGGGCGAACAAAGCCGCTACTCCGATGGAAATCCCGACAATGGTCAGCGCGGTTCTTATTTTTCTTCTCTTCAGGTTCGCATAGACGATCCACAACATAGGTTATCTCCCTTGCAATGTATTCTGGCAGCGATCCGGCAATTGACCAGTGATTCCCGTGGCTAAAGACGGTATGGGCTGGTTCCGTCCGCTTCTTAGCGGGGTAAACCCGCGGGCCGCGGGCAGTATTCCCTGGCCCTCAGAAAATCAGACCTTATCCCCGGTTATCTCTCACCTCAGAAACAAGTTCCCGACGATCCTCTTTCGCTCACTCCCATACCCCGGGCACCGGCCGGCCAGAGAAGGGCGACCGGCCATCAACTATTTTGTTCTCCATCACGGTAAAATGAACCCGGTGAATCAGCCTCTCGCCGGTGTCCGGGCAAAAAGTGGAATTGTAGCGGTGTCCGGGGACGTTACCGATGGTGACGAAGTTTATTCCGGTCTCTCTGGCTATGGCGTGTGCCTTTTCCAGCGTTTCTATCGGTGTGGCGGGGAGATGAGTCAAGCGGTATGCCGGGTGGAAGCGGGTAAAGTGGAGCGGGACATCCGGTCCCAGGTTTTCCACGATCCACTCGCTCATCGCCCGGATCCCTTCCAGGCAATCGTTGACGGTGGGGATGACCAGATTGGTGATCTCCAGCCACGCCCCTTCTTCCCGGATGATCCTAAGTGTCCGAAGGACAGTATCGAGACACCCCCCGTAGTATTCCCGGTAAGTAGCGGGGCAAAATCCCTTGAGGTCCACTACCGCCTGGTCGATCCGTCGCAAGAGAGCCCGCAACGCTTCTTCGGCGATCGCCCCATTGGTATGAAACTGCATCCTTAAGCCCTCCTGTCGGGCTAAGACAGCCACATCGTAAAGGAATTCATAAAAGACGGTCGGTTCGTTGATGGTTCCGGTGATGGTGCGCGCCCCGGCACGCAGGGCTAAATCTACTACCTCTTGGGGAGTGAACCAGCGCGCCCCTACATCTTCCGGCCCACGTTGGGTGATATGCCAGTTGTGGCACTGTTGGCAGCGAAAATTACATCCCGCGGTGGCGATAGCCAGGACCTCGGTTCCCGGAAGGGCATGATACATCCCGTCTTTTTCAATGGGGGCGATTGGAAAAGTGGCTAGCCGACCGTACACCAGGGTATAGAGCGCGCCTTCCCGGTTCTCGCGCACCCGGCAGATCCCGCGCTCCCCGGGGGGGACGACGCAGAAATGCGCGCAGAGTAAACAGCGCGCGCGCCCATCGTTCAGGGGTTCCCAGAAGCGCGCCGCGACAGCGCCGGCCTCGCCTTCGGCCAGGGCCACCGGTTGATGAAGCTGCGTCGGGACGGGATCATCCGGGATCATCGACAGGATAGCGGCGGCGCTACCCACAACCACGGCCAACACAATGATCCAGGTCCGCTTTTTCATTCCCACACCCCCGCGATTTTCTTTCCGCAATCCGGACATCTCCCGTCAGCGATTCTATTGTATAAAACAGCTAAATGGGTACGATGGACCAGATTCGTCCCGCAACCGGGGCAGAAGGTAGAATTGCTCGGATGACCGGGGACGTTACCGATATAAACATAGTTCAAACCGACCTCCCGGGCGATGTGGTAGGCCTGTTCCAGGGTGCTCACCGGGGTCATCGGCAGATGGGTGAGTTGGAAGGCGGGAACGAACCGGTTGAAGTGCATCGGAACATCGGGTCCCAGGTTTTCCTTGATCCATTCGACCATCCGGCGGATATCCTCCATATCGTCGTTCAAGGTGGGGATGATCAGGTTGGTGATCTCGAACCAGACCCCGGAGTCGCGTAGTAGTTTAAGAGTGTCCAAGGCCGGCTGGAGTTCTCCTCCCAGTATCTTGCGATGGAAGTCATCGCTGAATCCTTTCAGATCCAGCGAAACGGCGTCGGTATACTGCAGGATGGTTTGCAGAGGCTCTGGATTCATCATCGCATTGCTGCGAAACATCGTCTTAATCCCTGCCTCCTGCGCCAGTGGGAAGATGTCGTATAAATACTCGAAGAACACAGTCGGTTCGTTCATCGTACCGCTGATAAATGTGCTCCCGCTGGCCATGGCGCGCCGTACTATTTCTTCCGGTGGCCAATAGAAGTAGCGGATATCTTCCGGGTATCGTTGGGTAATGCTCCAGTTATGGCATTGCTTGCAGCGGAGATTACACGAGGCGGTGGCAATGGCAAAAACACTCGCCCCGGGATGCAGGTGTTGCATGGTATCCTTCTCCACCGGCATCACCTGCCAAGAGGCTACGCGACTGTGAACCTGGGTATAAAGCCGACCGGCGTGGTTTATTCTCACCCGGCAAATGCCGCGCTGTCCTTCGGGGATAACGCAGTTCTGAAAGCAGAGTTGACACTGAACCTGGTTATCAGCCATTGCCTCCCAGAACATTGCCTCTGGATAAACCTTACCTGACTCCTGTTCCGATAAGTCTACAAGGCTTATAGCGACAGCTTTCTGTTCCGATAAGACGGCATCGGGCAAGAGGAAGGTAAAAGCCAGTCCCAGTCCTGCCAGAACACTGGTGACAACGAGTCCGATGAAGATATAATTCCTGGTTTTTTGGTGCGAGGGGAAAATTTTCCGCAAGTGAACACCTCCTATCTTCATAACTACAGAGGTCGTAATCCCGGGACGATCAAGCTGAGTCCGACGACCATCAGGACAACCCCGCAGAGCTTGGTGAAATAGCCGAAGGCTTTGCCGTAGCGCGCGAGCAGTGCCGGGGCGCTGCCGGCGAGGATTCCTAACAGGATAAGCGGTGAAAAGAGCTTTCCCACGCCGAAGGCCAATCCATAGGAAGTGCCCTGCCATAAATCCTGGGCATTGAGCGCGGTGAAAGTGAGCACGCCTAAAAGTGGCAGACAGGGCAATACTCCGGCAAAGATGCCCAGCAGAGCGGAATCCCTGATGCCGGCCTGGTGTATAGACTTGCAGGCGGTAACCCGACAATGCGCCGCCTCGTTCTTGCGTAAGAAGATATAAAGACCCAAAGAGGTAATAAGTACCCCGCCGGTAATCATTATGGGGGGTCCGAACTGCAGCAGACGCTCGATGATGGTTCGCCCCACCAGACCGGCCAATAGTCCCAGTACTCCATAGATAGCCAGACGCGCCAGCGAAAATATCAATATGGCCTGGAGTCCGCCTTTCCAGTCCTGGGCGTTGGTGGCGATATACGGCAATATTACCATAGAGCAATGAGCGATACACGGCCCAAAGGAGACGGTGATTCCCAGGATGAATAGTTTTAGAACCTCGTCCATCATCCAACCTCCGGGATACTGGTAATCCGGATAATCACAGTGACCTTGCTTCCCGCCAGCGGTAAGCGCTCAGAGTTCAAATGGTATCCGGCTTCGCCGCCCGGGCGGGTAAACTTTTCTTTGACGCTCTGCTGCAGGAAGAGGAGCGGACATCGGTCGCGCTGTGCCAGCGCGACGCAGACTACGGTCTGTTCGCAACGGTCGAGAAAAAGGGGATCAAAAAGAGGCGAACCAAGAAATATCAAATCGCCTATACCCAGGCGATCAGGCAGTTGTATCAGTTCATTCGCGTCAGCCTTATTCTCAGACCATTGGAGGAAGACGTCTACCTCCTGGCCAGTTGTTTCCCTATGCCATAGCCCGTCCCACAAGCGCCAGTCAAGTAGCGCAATCGCCTTTTGCAAGTCGGAAAGATTCGCTGGGGAGACAATCGCGGCTTCCTCTTGCAGCCATTGATAACTTGCAAGATAGACCAGGAAGCGTACCCAGCCCTCCGGCTGCCGAATCTCGCCATCAAAACGAATCTCTCCGGCCTCAGGATCAACGAGGACATCCCCGAAACGTACCACTGCTTCAGTTGTCACCGGTTGGTACGGTAATGGACGGTCAGGAAAACCGCCAATCCCAACAAGGATTAAAGCGATGAGCCCGGGAAGAACAAACCAGTACAGCATTGTGCGTCGCTGCTTACCCGGCACGATCACCACCCCTTAAGACAAAAGTCCGTGCGCTGACCGGAGTCGGGCGTAACACTCCCCTCCGGTCCCGACACCCACCCTGAAAGTCGGATTCCGCATCCCAGAGACGGGGGATGGTCACCTTTCCCAGGAAACCCAAGCCAATCCGGCCATTGTCCCCGATAGAGGCCTCTTAAATACGCGTGTATAAATACTCTCCGGCATGGTTCTTGGTTCAATTCGAACAAAGGGTTAACTTTTTGTCTCCACTTTCGCGAGTCCAATCTTCACGGCATGAGCTTTTAATGCCGAAGGTTTAACCAGCATTTTAGCTATTAAAATAGCCGGAATACACAGGAAACCAAAGATAAAAAAGACCGGCACATACGTGCCGGCAATATCGTATACCAACCCGGCAAAGAAGGGACCCACAAAAGAAGCGACGCCCCAACCCGTAAACATGGCCCCATAATTGACTCCTACGCTTTTCATACCCCACATGTCCGCGGTAAAAGCCGGAGACAGGGCCAAATACCCCCCGAAAGCGCTGCCTCCAACCGCGGCGGTAAAATACAATATCCCCGGTGCATTTAATATGACCGAGAGGGAAGCGGAAACTGAGGCAATTAACATGAGAGACCCTACTATGGTGAAAGACTTGAGTCTGCCGATCACATCAGATAACGGACTGAGAATAAACCGCCCACCCAAATTAAATATACCGACCAAAGCGACCAGTCCCGCAGCCGCGGCTGGTGAAAAGCCACTGTCTAAAGCCAGCAATTTAAGGTGTACAATTATAGTGAAGCCGGCACATAGAATTAATACGTATTGTGTCCACATCAGCCTGAACTGGGGGGTCTTGAGCATCTCTTTAAGGGGAAATTCAAAGCCTGTATATTCTGGTGAGTGTTTCCGTATACCTTTGGAGGCGGTAGGGTCCCACCCGGCCGGTCTCCAGCCGGGTTTTGGATTTTTTATAACCAAGGAAGAGGCACCAATGATTACTGCAAATATAATGCCCAAAACCACAAAAGCATTTCTCCAGCCATATTCAGCAACCAAAAAATGTGCTATCGGGCCGAAAACAGCAGCAGCGGCACCAAAACCACCCACCAGGATACCGGTTGCCGTTCCTCTCAAATCCGGGAACCATTTGAGTCCTCCGGCTACCGTCGCCGAATAACCGGTGGCAATAGCCGCTCCCATGATCACACCGTAACTAATAATCAGCCACCACAAATTCCCGGCCATAGAAGCTAATCCATAGCCCACTACAACCAGAACAGCGCTCAGCAGGAGTGATGGTTTCGGACCTTTCAGATCCAAAAGACGGCCTGCCGGAGCCATGCCAAAGGCAAACACAACGCCGGCGACGGTAAAGGGGATGGTAACCGTTGCCCTGGTCCAACCAAATTCCTGCTCCAATGCAGGCACGAATATTGACCAGGCATAGAGGGTACCCAGGCACAAGGTCACCAGAAAACCTATTCCGGCAAGCAGATAACGAAAATGAGCAGGGGGTGCTGCCGTTTTTGCTGTTTTGTTTGAAGCACTCATGTTCACTTTCTCCTTTGTTTAGTATTTTCGTTTTTGCTACGCATTTATTGCATCATATCCTCACTGGAAGAGTCAAGGTTGGGAAAAATTTCCCCAAATCCTACCGACTCACCCAGCTTGTTCCATTCGGAGCTGGCTTGTTTTAGGTTAATATCCGCGCGATGACCGGAGCTATTCTATCGTAGAAGATAAAGGCAATTCCCAGTATGAACAGGGCGACACCACCTACTTTAGTAGCGATGACAAACCCCCGTCCCCGAAAGTAACGCATTGACTTGCTACCCAGGCTACCGAGGATTATGGGAACGATGTTCTCTCCGATGGAAAACGCTACCGCGATAACCGCCGCTTGCAATACCGCTATCGCCGGTACGATAACGCGCTCGACCATCGGCACTCCTACCGCTGTTAATAGATAGCCCCATATAGCGATATGAGGCAAGCAGGGCTTGATACCGAAAAGGGTGGCCAACAGGAGGAAGCCCCGCGATTTCGTGCGGAAAAAACGGAGTTTTGTACCGATATCGAAGAAGATCAACGCTCCGGCCGCGGCGATAAACATTCCCCCGACGATACGCAGCACCAAGGCGTATTCCCTGATGAAGTCAAGAGCCAGTCGCCCCAGCAATAAAATCAGAAGCGTCAGGGCGATGAATACGGCCGCGCGGGCGCCAATAAAAAGGAGAAACCAGCCGATAAATTTGCGCGGGTCTCTTTCGGTGGAGATCAGATAAGCGATTAAGATAGGCGTACATGAGACCAGACAGATCCCGATACTACTTAAGGCCCCGAATATGAAGGGAAAACTTATCTGCTCCCATCCCATCGTCTATCCTCCCTTTATTTCACTAAGCCCCCTGACCGCCGGCAGCCGCTGGACTCCCGGGGGTGTTATTATCTTGCTCTTTGTGTAAATAATCCTTTTTGGTAAGCCGCTCTGCCAGTTTCATTTACCGCGGCGATGATTGCCTCGGCGGTCAGCGTCGCTCCGGTGATACCATGCACATCCTCTTGCCAGATAAGATCCTCTTCTATCTTATAACCAGCAAATGTGGCGAGGAAGGAGTCCATCTCCATTACATAAAGGGGGGTTTCGGTATGTTGCCATACGTGGACGCGCTGAATTAATCCGGCTATATCCGTCTGAACGAACAGGTCAATCGGTCCGACCCACCCCTCTTCAGTCCCCAGGAAGATAAATCCGGCCAACTGCTCGTCAGCGGAGTGCAATTTATAATAGGCAAAACCGTTCCTGACCACAGGTTCAAAGGTTAGTCCGGTGCCGGCCAGGAAATCTCTGAGATAGGCCCGGTGGGGTGGTTCTGGTTCAACGACAGTGGGCGGGGGTTGTTCAAAGAGGTTAAGCCCAAATACGCCAAGCAAAGTCATCAGGGTTATCAAGGCTGTTATAATAATGACGATTATACCTTTCTTACCCATGGCGGTCTCCGGTCTCCGAATCTTTGATTTAAAACCCTGATTATACCATGGATTAGAATACGCGCCACCAGACCCCTTGGGTAAGATTTTATATGAGTTGACCCGAAGGGCCATTGGCGAAGATTAAGGTGAAGAAACCGGTTAAGGAAGGGCAAGGCATGTCCAGGTCGGCTGGGGGGAAGAAAAGTGACCCACCAGCTCATGCTGATAATCCGTCATTCCCGGTAGGGTCCGCTATGTCGCTAGGGAGGACCCTGGCGAAGTCCGGCGGAAATAAAGAAGAAGGTTGCCGGCGACGATCTGGGACAGGGAAGGGGGAAGATATAGCGGTAGATGCCGGTACTCGTTTTCCGGGTACCGGATCGCCGGGAGGGGATAATAGAGCTGATCCGTCGTTCCTTCTACCAAATCCTGGAAACGGGCAAACGGACAAAAACGAGGGGGAGGGGGTGGCCGCCTCAATCCCCCGCCTTTTCGGGTGAAATACTACCGACAAGGACCCATCGAACTAAATTTGCGGGCTGATGATCAAGCTCTCTTCTTCTATTCCTCAGCCGGTTCTTCCATCACTTCTTCTTCTAAAGGATCCTCCACGGCAGCCGGTTCTTCCATCACTTCTTCTTCTAAAGGACTCTCCACGGCAGGTGGTTCTACCACCATTTCTTCCCTTAAAACTCGGATCTGTTCCTGAGCCTGGGATAACTCCGTACGGATACCTGCTATCTGGCTAAGTGCGGCAATAGATACAATCAGTGCGATGACGGCCAGAGCGACAGCTATGGTGCTGACCGGACTCTTTTTTGTTTTTTGGACGTTAGAGTTCACGTGGCACACCTCCTTGAAAAAAAATGGTTTCATTTTTTGAATTGGCCAACCCCCTTAAAGAACTACAACTACGAAATATATAATGGAAAACGAGTCGGTAGGTTCCAACCTAACTTTTTGAAACATGGCTATCCCACAACGAGGGTCGCATTCCACTTACAGCGCCAGTGCCCTGACCCGTAACTCATGTGGAAATTTTTCCAGGGCATAACGGTAGGCGGTACGCGGCATGGTCCCGATCCGGGCGGTGACAAAGGCATAGACCTCGTCCGGCCGGGCTTTACTGGCTTCTTTCAACATCCATCCGTACCCTTTCTGAACGAGATTTTCGGAATCCTGTAGCAGTAAATCCGCGATATCCAGGCACAGGCTCAAAAGATTTCCCCGGCGCAGGGGTTTGATCAAGCTCACCGCCGCCGCCCGGCGAACCCACAGGTTTTTTGAAAGCGCCCATTCGCGACACCTGCTTGCCTTGCTGGGATACTTCAGGAAAAATTCGCCCAAAACATTCGTACAAATATCGTCACAATCCGACCAGTCGTAGGTATAGGTCTTAAGCCAGCCTTCCAATACCGGCAGATGCTTCTCTTCCAGGTATCGTTTACTTTGCTCCACCCATTGATAGGCGGTGATTTTCAATTCATGGAAGTCTTCGGCCAGGAGCAAGGAGCACAGAGCCAGACGCTCCTCCATGGGGAAGGGCTGGATGGCGGCGAAATATTCCCGGGCGAGGGAACGGATGAGGGGAACCCTGACCCCGTAATACCGGTCGATCCGCAGATTGAAGAGCTTCCCCACCCGCTCCCGGTAGCCTGGCTCAACCAGCTCCTGGAATCGCTCCGTCATTTTCCTGATGAGTTTTTGTTTTTCATCCTTATCCACTTCAACCCATCCTCAATTTTTTCGCACGCTGCCCTCGGTTCCCGACAGGCTGACTCCTTTGGGTTGACCTCCCTTTTTTCACTTGGGGAAAGGGAGGTTTTCATATCCCGCGGCGCTACCCATTGGCTCGCCGCTTCCCTGATGAGTCATGAGCCGGCATATCAGAGCAGGGCATCCTGCTCCCGGCGGAGTTTGACTACGGTCGAATCTTCGGCAAGAATCACATCATCCCAGGTGATGAGTTCTCCCTTGTTCACCACTTTTTTCAGCACTGCTCCGGGGGCTAATCCGACCGGCAGAGCGTTTGAGGCCAAAGCCTTTTCAGCCCGGTCGATCATCCCGGAAAAGGTATAACCACCGAAGGTGTCCAGGGTTTCCCCGTTTGCCAGGTTTTTCTTGGCGATAGTAACCACTTCGGTTATTGCCCGGGGGAGCGGTTGGAGGGTCGGTTCTCGATACAGATAGGCTCGGGCTACTGAAAGGGGAGCTTCCAGGAACCAGAGATGGTAAGGACGGAAAAAGGTAAAATAGTTACCCTTACCCACCTTGAGATACTGGAGGTCTTCCCGGATTCGGGGATCGGTGATGCGGACGGTGATGAAAACTCCACCGGACATGGCTGGACCCTGGACAAAATCGACGATTCCCGGGTGAGGACTGATCCCTCCGTCTTCGTGGAGGGCGAAAACCTGGGAAACCGTGGCCAGGTCTGCTTCCGGTCCCACCATCCCCTGCCGGATGGGGACAAAGCCCAGGGCATTGGCCACGCAGGCCATCTCAAACATCGTTTTGGTGCCGTCGACATAGGAGGCGACCTGGTAAGGGTCTTTGTTCGATTTTCGGGCGGATTCGGCGACCGTATCCGGAGTGGCGGCAAGATCCAGTGGGTTGTTTTTCCCTTTTCCGATAGCGATCGGTTCGTATCCCAGCGTGGTGACGAAATCGTAGAGTTCCATCAGGCATCCCGGTTCATCCCCGGAGGAAACGGTGTAAAGGACACCGTTTTTACGGGCGCAGTGATGCAGGATGCGGCCCACCGTGACATCGGCTTCGATATTGATCATCACAATGTTTTTTCCCTGACTGATCGCTCCCTGAGCCGCCTCCGCTCCGGAGCCTGGTGAGGGGGAGGCTTCCACGATCAGATCGATTTCGGCCGTTTGGGCGGGCAGGAGAAACGAGGAACTAACCACGTATTTCCCCTGTCGGATGGCATCCTGGGCGATACCGGGGGTATCGGTTTCTATGATCGATTCGGAAGAGATCCCACAGGAGAGAAAAGCCTGCCGGGCCAGCGCCGGGTTGGGGTCAGCCAGGATCCGCACTTCCATCCCCGGTACCAGGCTAACCGCTTTCAAAAAGCCCGACCCGATCCAACCTGCTCCACACAATCCCAGTTGAATTTTCCTTCCTTCTGACTGTAGTTTCATTAACTGGTTCCGGATCATTGCCTCTGCTCCTTTTTGGCGCGAACGGCTTGCCGGCAGGCCGAAACGATATCGGCAGTGGTCAGGTGATACTTTTTCAGGAGTTCCCCGGGTTCGGCGGATTCGGTATAGGTGTCGGCTAGTCCCACGAAACGGATGGGAACCGGCCAGCGTTCGGCGATCACCCGGGCCACGTTGGCCCCCATACCCCCCTGGAGCAGATGTTCCTCGGCACAGACCAGAGCCCCCGTCTCCCGGGCCGCCTGTTCCAGAGTTTGAACATCGAGCGGCCGCAGAGTGTGTAGATCGATGACCCTGGCGTCGATTTCTTCCCGGGCCAGGTCCACAGCGGCATCGAGCGCGGCGGCGACCATGATCCCACAGGCAACGATGGCAAGATCCTCCCCATCACGAACAACATTGGCCACACCGATTTCGAAGGGACAGGAGTCTGGGGAGTAAAGGTGAGGCATAGCCATCCGGCTGGACCGGATGAAGACCGGTCCTTGGTACTCCACTGCTGCGTCTACGATTTTGTGCATGAGAGTGGGGTCGGAAGCGACCAGGATAAGCACGGTGGGTAACCCGCCTACCAGGGCCAGGTCTTCAATCCCCATCTGGGTAGGACCGTCTTTGCCCAGGGTGATCCCCCCGTGGCTTCCCAGTATCTTGATATTGGCGTTGGACATGGCTACGGCCAGGCGGATCTGATCGTAGGCGTTACACAGGAGGAAGGAGGAGAAACTGGTCAGAAAGGGAATGAAACCACAGGATTCGAGTCCCGCCCCGATACCCACGAGGTTGCTCTCGGCGATGCCGATGTTGAAATACCGTTCCGGGAATGCGGTACGGACCCGGTCGGCCTTGGTGGAATTGCCCAGGTCTCCATCCAGCACGACCACCCGGGGGTGGCGTTGGGCGACGGCCAGAAGGGCGTCTCCAAAAACGTCCCGCATCGGTTTCCCCGGTTTCAAACCGGCTTTTTTCCCTAATTCCATGATAAGATCTCCTCTCGGGCTTTTTCGGCCTGTTCCGGGGTCAGAGCCCGGCCGTGGAAGGTATAGTCCGCCTCCACAAACGACACCCCTTTTCCCTTGACCGTATGGGCGATGACCATTGTTGGCGTTTTCCCGTTGTCTGGGATATTTTGGAAGGTTTCGATCAGGTCCGGCAGGGAATGTCCGTCGACTTCCTCCACCTGCCAACCAAAACTTTCCCACTTGGCCCGGAATGGTTCCAGGGCCATTTCCCGGCTGATAGGACCACATTCCTGGAATTTGTTGTAGTCGATAATACCCACCAGGTTAGCGGTCTGGAAATGGGAAGCGGCCATGGCCGCTTCCCAGATCTGTCCTGCCTGGCATTCCCCGTCTCCCATCAGCACGTATACCCGGTAACGGTGACCATTCAAGCCAGCGCCCAGCGCGCAGCCCAGACCGAAAGAAAGACCCTGGCCCAGGGATCCGTTGGTGGATTCCACGCCGGGGAGGAGACCCTTGATCGGGTGACCCTGCACCGGACTGTTGAGTTCCCGTAGCCGGTAGATCTCGTCATGGGGAAAGTAACCAGCCCGGCTCAGCACCGAATACAGACCGGGAGCGGCATGACCTTTACTCAGGATGAACCGGTCACGTTCCGGCCAGTGGGGTTCAGCGGGCCGATAACGGAGAATCCCGCCGAAGAACAGGGCCGCCAGGATTTCCACCGAGGAAAAAGAACTTGACGGATGGCCGGAACCAGCCCGGGTCGTGGTTTCCAGGATATCGAGGCGGATGTCTTTGGCCAGTTTCCGGAGATCGTTCAAATCCGGAAAGGTTTGGTTTTTCATAGTTTCTCACTCCTCGTAGTCTTGATAAATTCTTCGACCTCTTTCCGGTCAGGAAGAGCGGGAATGACCCCCAACTTCCTTGCGGTAAGCGCTCCAGCGGCGCTGGCAAAGCGGAGGATGGAAAAAAGTTCTTCCCGTTCCAGGCGTTTTTCCCAGCCGGGCGCTTCAAGCAGACCGACCAGCAAGGCGGCCAGAAAAGCGTCACCGCAGCCGGTCGCATCAACCGTCGGGACCGCAAAGGCCGGAACGGAGGCAGCGCTGTTTTTTGTTCGGAAGTAGCTCCCCTCCTTGCCCCGGGTGACAACGATCAGCTTCGGGCCCCGGTCGAGCAAGGTCCGGCTTCCTTCGGCGGGGTTTCCGGTACGGGTCAAAAATAAGAGTTCGTTTTCGTTGATTTTCAGAATGTCCGCCAGCGGGTATCCGGTAGCGATGAGGCTCGGCGCAAGGGAAGGGTCCGCCCACAGATCTGGTCGGTAATTGACATCGAAGGAGATCTGAGCGCCGCTTTCTTTGGCGTAGCGTGCCGCTTCCAGCGTGGCGCTGCGGCTTGGTTCGTGGATTAGGCTGATCGAACCGAAATGAAAAAACCGGCTTTCCCCGAGCAAGGCGCGGTCGAGATCGGCAATATCGAGCATCATGTCCGCTCCGGGGTGCCGGTAGAAAAGGATATCCGCGCTGTATTCGTCAGGTTTGGCGATAAAAGCGAGGGTGGTCCTGACCTGCGAGTCAAAGCGCATTCCCCGGGTGAGGACCCCGGCTCTTGAGAGGGTACGTTCCAGTAGCCGTCCGAAGGGATCATCGCCCACTTTGCCGATGAATGCCGCGTTTTTCCCCAGCCGGGAAGAGGCGACAGCTACATTGGCCGGTGCCCCTCCCGGTTTCGGGTGGAAGGCGGTCACTCCGGCCAGCGGTACTCCGGTTTTTCCTGGAAACAGATCGATCAGCATTTCTCCCAGGGTGCAGATATCCACCGATCGGGCCACAATATTATTTTCCCTTCTGTTACTCACGTCCATATGCCGTTCACCCTTTCAGTTCGTTATAGAGGGTATAGCGGTCACCTCGATAGAGGATTTCCAGGAATTCCACCGGAATATTTTGCTGGGAATACGAAATACGCTCGATGGAAAGCAGAGGAGCTTTCGGTTTGACACCGAGTAAACGAGCGGTTTTTTCGTCGGCCAGAAGAGCACGAATTTTTTGACGCGCCCGGACGAGGAAAATCGCATGCTCATATTTCAAGGCGTCCCGCAGCGGTACTTGAGAATAATCTTTTTGGAGAATCCCCGGGCATAACCGGTGCAGCAAAAAGGCGGTTTCCAGGCTCATCGGTTCACCATCGGCCAGCCGGAGCCGCTTCAGGTGGGCCAGTTCTTCACCGGGCTTGACGGAGAGTCGTTCGGCGATGGGCTCCGGCGCCGGTAACAGTTCGGCGGCAAGGAGCAGGGTACTCGGGGTGAATCCCTGCCGTCTCATGTCCTCGGTGAAACTCACGATCCCGGTCATTTCCTTTTCCATGGTCGGATGAGTGACGAAAGTTCCCCGGCCCTGCTGGCGATAAATGAACCCTTCCTTGACCAGCCGGTCGAGAGCTTGCCGGATTCCGGACCGGCTCACCCGGTACTGGTCGATCAAAAGCGGTTCGGGGGGGATCATTTGGCCGGGCACCCATTCGCCGACGAGAATTTTACTTTTAAAGATCTCATAGATCTGTAGATACAATGGTAACTTGATCGATCGGTCGACCGTCCTCACCGGAGCCTCCTGAAAATAAACGGTAAAAGGTTGATTTTGTTGCAAAAACTCATTTCAGCGAGGCCCCGTTGCCATCAGCAACGCCTCATCTTACATTTTCTCGCACGCATCAATGACCACGTCCGGTTGCAGTGCTGCTAAAAAGGCCATCCCTGGCATATTTACTTCGAAAACGCGGCAATTTCAACGGCTGATTTAGGCAACTTAGGCCCAGGCTTCCTTCGTTCTTCTGCAGCAAAATTACTTATTGCAGTAGAATCAAGGGTAGATATGATCAACAACATCAACATAACTTTATAACATTATTATGTTTAAGTCAAGAGCCTTGCATCTTTAATTCGGTTTTATCATAAGGCTTGCAGCCGTTCCTTGAGGAGGGTGAAGCGTTTTTGGGGTTTGTTGTTGCGTACGGCGATGGCCAGGGCTTTTTTGGTTCCCACCAGCACTACCAGCCTTTTCCCTCGGGTAATGGCGGTGTAGAGAAGGTTACGCTGGAGAAGAAGATAATGCTGGGTCAGGACCGGCATGACCACGACCGGGTATTCGCTACCTTGGGACTTATGGACGGAGATAGCGTAGGCGGGGACAATTTCGTCGAGTTCGGAAAATTCATACACTACTTTTCTTCCGTCGATTAAGACCGTCAGTTCCTGGATTTCCTGGTTAATAGCCGTTACCCGGCCGATATCGCCGTTGAAGACTTCTTTATCATAGTTATTGCGTAGCTGCATCACTTTGTCACCGATGCGCAGAATCCTGCCGGAGCGCTGGATTTCCTGACCTTTGGGGTTCAAGGCCTCTTGCAGTTCTCTGTTCAGAGTGGCCGCTCCGGCGCTACCCCGGTGCATGGGGGTGATCACCTGAATGTCATCGACCGGATGACAGCCGAATTTATGGGGTATCCGGCTTCGGCACAGATCAAGGATTGTTTGGCGGGCATTGTCCGGGTCCTCGACCGGAAAGAAGTAAAAGTCACTCAGGCGGTTGGCGGGGCTTTGGAAATGCGGCATCTCCCCTCGGTTAACCCGGTGGGCGTTCATGACGATCATGCTTTCTCTGGACTGGCGGAATATTTCCGTCAGCCGGATCGTGGCTATCCGGCCGGATTCGATGATATCGCGTAAGACACGCCCGGCTCCGACGGAAGGGAGTTGGTCGATATCCCCGACTAGGATCAATGTGGCCTCCCGGGGAACCGCTTTCAAAAAATGGTACATGAGGATGGTGTCGACCATCGAGGTTTCGTCGATGATGAGAAGGTCCGCGTCGAGGGGGAAGGTCTCGTTTCGCTTGAATCCGGCACCGCCTGGTTGATACTCGAGGAGTCGGTGGATGGTTTTGGCTTCTTGGCCGGTGGTCTCGGTCATGCGTTTTGCCGCCCGCCCGGTGGGGGCCGCTAAAAGGATATGCTTTCCCCGCTGTCGGTGCAGTCGGATGATGACGTTGATGATCGTGGTTTTTCCGGTTCCCGGCCCTCCGGTTATTACCAGGATTTTTTCCTGGAAGGTTCGCAAAACCGCTTCCCGTTGGTGTTGGGCAAGTTCGATACCCAGGTCCCTTGTTATACCGGACAGTTCCTTCTCCGGGAGAAGGTATCTGGTATGCCGCACTGTCGCGAGGATTTCTCCGATTTTGCGGGTGATACCAGTTTCTGCGGTATGAAACTGCGGCAGAAAGACCAGGGGGAGATTGTCCCCGGTCTCGTGCGCATCGGTTCCCGGGCACAGGGGGGCCATTTCTATGGCCACCTTTTTCTCCCGGGAAATATCGGAAAGGACTTCGCGGATAATATCCGCCGGGATTTCCAGCGCTTTTTCGCATTCGCTGATGAGTGAGTCCTGCGGATAATAGACATGGCCCTGCTCGGCGGCTTGTTGGAGAAAATAGAGGATTCCGGCTCCGGCCCGAAAGGGGGAATCCTGGGGAATGCCCATGCTCCGGGCAATCTTGTCGGCGGTGATGAATCCGATGCCGTAGATTTCTTCCGCCAGGCGGTAGGGATTTTCACGCACCAGATGAACGGCCTCTTTCCCGTAGTGTTTAAAGATTTTGACCCCGTAGGCCGGACTCACGCCCTGTTCCTGGAGAAAGAGCATGACCTGACGGATCTCTTTTTGCTCCTCCCAGGCTTTGGAGATCATGCTCACCCGCTTTCCGCCGATACCCGGGACCTCCGTCAGCCGATGCGCCTGATTTTCGATTATTCCCAGAGTATCTTTCCCGAAATGATTCACCAGACGGTAAGCCATAACCGGTCCGATCCCTTTAATCAATCCGGAGCCGAGATATTTTTCGATTCCCCGGGTGGTGGCGGGAATCAGAGTCTCAAAGGAGTCGGTGAGGAACTGTTCACCGAAGCGGGGATGGTTCTTCCATTGGCCCCACACCCGCAGGATTTCTCCCGCACATATACCGGGCAGAGGTCCGACCACCGTGACCAGCTCTTGATATCCCTTGACTTTCAACCTGGCTACCGTATAGCCGTTTGCGGCGTTCTGAAAAGTGATCCGCTCCACCTGGCCTTGCAGGGTGGCATGAAAAAGATCGGATTGTGATTCCGTTTTCATCTCACAACTCCTGAGTGAAGCAACGATTGGTCATTTTCCTCTTACTATTATATAGTGTAGATAAAAGTACCGGCATCCGTTTAATAATTGTGCCTGGTATCCGGAGACAAGTATGCGGCGGATGAAGGATCAGGTTCAAACCAACCAAAAAGCGATCGGGATGCCCAAGTCCCTCCCTCCGGACGGCAAATCGGCGCATTCCTTTCTATTAATTTTCTGCGGAAGTGTTTGTATCGGTTTGGGGGCGGCGGGCATCGTTTTGCCCCTCCTGCCGACCACCCCGTTCCTGCTGCTGACCGCGGCGTGTTTTTGCAGGGCTTCCCCGCGTCTCTATCGGTGGTTGGTCTCCAACCGGGTTTTCGGCATTTATATCCGGGCATATTTGGAAAAACGCGGAGTTCCCCTCGTATGTAAAGTGTTGAGCCTCGCTCTACTTTGGACAACGATTGGTTTTTCTGCGGTGGCTATCGTGGAAACGGTGTGGGTGAGGTGGTTGCTGCTGGGTATCGCCGCCGGGGTGACTATTCATGTATTCAAGCTCCCGGTGTACCACGGTAAATGACCGGAAAGCCGGTGTCATAATCCCGGCTTTCCGGGGGCAGGGAACGGAATTACTGAAATTCGGGGTTGCGGAAAAATTCGATCAACCATTCCTGAGAAGCGTTGTATTCCTCAACCGGTAGCTCGACAAGCATGGCCAGGTTAGTTTCCGGATAGGAGACGAGAAGGTACGCGTAATGGTTTTCGTTTTGCTCGTCTATGGTCCCGACCAGGGAATAGAGCTGGACCGAACCCGATATCCCGTGAGCAGTGACGTTACTTTCACCATGGAACGTCGCGTTTCTGGCGGTCAGGTCTTCAGTGACATCGGCAACGGCCTTGTTCAGGTTTTCGAAGCGGGCACTGGGAATTTTCAGGATAAACAGGCGGCCGTTGTTGGGGAGCGATAATTCAGTTCCCCAGTCTTCATCGGCCAGCTTCACCGATCCTTCCGGGAGGGTGATCCGGTAGGAACCTTGCGGATCCAGAAAGATGCCCGGCTCTGGTGGCGGGGGCGGGGTAGTGATTTCCAGGGGGGGTAGCGCATGGTCCTGGGTGACAGCAAGATCGTTCTGATCCGCGAGGGCCGGGTCCGTGTAGCCGATTATTTCAGTCATGAGGTCTGCTGCGAGGGTTGGATTCAAGCTCAACAGTAGGTTGTGCTGTGTCCGGGCTGCGTCCAGGTCGCCGGTATTGAGAAACGCAAGACCCAGATTGAAGTAGGCCAGGTCATAGTCAGGATTGATGGCGATCCCCTGCTGAAGAATAGTGATCGCCTCGTCAAACCGGTTGATCCGCCTCAGAGCAAAACCCCAATTGTTGTACGCCAAGTAGTACCCGGGGTCAATGCGTACCGCTTCCCGGTAAGCTTCGATCGCTTCAGCGTAGCGATTCACTTCAATCAGCGTATTTCCCAAATTGTAATAGGCGTCGGGATCGGTGGGGTCATATTCGATGGAACTTTGGTACGCTGCGATAGCCTCTATTGGCTGACCGGTTTGCTGCAGGGCGATACCCAGGTTATAGTAGGCCAGAGCGTAATCTGATTTAAGCTCGATGGCTTTTCTATACTCTTCAATCGCTTCCGTCCATCGTCCCAGAGCATTGTAATTAACTCCCAGGTTGTTGTAAGCGACGGTATTGGTAGGATCGAGACGGACGACTTCACGGAAATTTTCGATCGCTTCCTCGTGACGGCCCATATTTTGCAAGGTATAAGCCAGGTTGAACCAGGAATCGACATCTTCAGGGTTTAAACGGACCGCTTCCCGGTAAGCGTAATAGGCATCCAGGTATTCGCCCATCGCAAAGAGGGCGTACCCGATATTGTAATGGGCGTAGGGATTATCCGGAACGAGTTCGATATACCGGCGGAAGGCGGCCAGAGATTCCGGGTAGTTTCCGAGGGTCTGGTAGGCAAGACCGAGGTTATAATAGGAGAGCGAGTATTCAGGATCAAGAGCGATAGCCTGTTTGTAGTAGGTTATCGCTTCGCTGGTATTGCCGATGTTGTATAGGTTATAACCGAGACTGTTATGCGCATCCGGATCCTCGGGATCGAGACGGACCGCTTCCCGAAAGGCCTCTACCGCCTCCTGGTATCGTCCGCTTTGCTGCAGGGCGATGCCCAGGTTATAGTGGGCATATCGGTATTGCGGATCAAGCTGAATTACCTGACGAAAAGCATCGCCGGCCTGCTCGTATTGTCCGCTTTCCAGGAATTCGAAACCCTGGGAAAACAGGCTGTCGGCATCCTGGGTGAGCACACTTACGGAAATGGTGAAGAGGAGTAGCAACGAAACAACCGCCGTGGCAAAAAACTTTTGATTTTCCATATTTTTATCTCCTTTTTAGACCGACATTTTTATATGCTGTTATATAATAGATAATTGCCAACACAGCACAATTAGTATAACCAGGAATACGGGATAAGGAATAAGGAAGTTAAGCTTTTTGACCGGTGAATCGGGTATTTCCCGGGCAAAAATATTTTAAAAAATTTTAACGATTCCTATTGACAAATGTCTGGGATCATTATATCATGATAGCTACCACGGGTTCTGAGGAATCGGAAGACTCGCAGGGCTGGAAAAAGAAACGGTCTCTGAGTAGGGGAACCGTAACGAAGTTGCACATTAATTTGTGTAGCTGAAGCCAGTCAAAAAGCTCTCCGGAGGTAGGGGATCAATCCCGAAGCCGGGTGGAGCGAAGGTTGGAAGGTTCGTTGGAATCCGTGGTTTTTAATTCGCCTCCTTTTCCCTCGTTCTTCCCTTTCCCCGTTCCTGGTTTGCCGGAATCTCCCTTCCCCGGCAGAGCCTTGGCGGGGGGTCTTTTTCTTTCAAAAATTCCATCTCCCTCCCGTTGCCCACAAAGATGCTTCCCAACCTTGCCTCATGTCAACCGAAAGGGGACTTCTATGTTATACTCTTTTTCCTGTACTTGGTGTATGGAAAAAGGGAAGGGCCGGCGGCCGGCGGTAACGGAGAACGGAAAAAGCAGTTGGGTGTTTGGAGTTTCGGCAGGAAGATAAGCGGGGTTTAGCAGGGAGGTTTCCAATGGCTTGGTGGAAAGAAGGAGTTTTATCCGGCCTTGCGTGATATCACGCCCCGCACCTCGTGGACCGAGCGAGCGGCTTTTTACGCCGCCGAGCGCTATCATCTCGACCCGCTGGTGGGTCGTCCGGAGACATTTTTATTCTTCGAGGAGGTGAGACGGCTTCTAGATTCTTATGATCCCGAGCGGGTGGGAATCGGGGAAATCGTCTCCGAGAAGGGTCTTTATCATTATCTCGAATTTTCCCTGCCCGGCCGTCTTCATTTCGCCTTCAATTATGACTTTATCGAAACCCTGTCCCGGGATCCCAAACGCATTCACGATTTGGTGTCCCGCACCGAACAGATGTATGATGGTCGAGCCTGGCCGTGTTATGTCCTGGGCAATCTTGGCTATGAACGATGTATCACTTAGAAACGCAAGATCATTCTCCTCAATTTTGCCGATGGCGGAGGAGCGGTCAGTTGCGGATTTTCCGGAACGGTGGTTTTTGGGACTCATCGTCCCACCGGTGAGCGGCTTACGGGAACGCTGTGCCTTTGCCCCCGGGAAGCCCTTGTTTTGGATGT
>DATIKP010000109.1 GCA_035477455.1 Atribacteraceae bacterium | reverse complement strand
TCAGGTTGCAAACCAACAAGACCAAGAACTGCGGGTCACGAGTGACCGTCCTCAGTATGGTCCACCAACTCTTCCTCAGTGCCAAGAAGAGATGGAGGAAGCTGGATGGAGTACCCCGGTTAGCGGAAGTGGTGGAAGGAGTCGTATTCGTTGATGGAACTCGCCAGAATGTGGACGCCGCCTGATGGGTCATACCCAAGATTTGACATTAGCTCGTTTTCCATTGTTGCACCCCCCCTGAAAATAATATACCATAAAAAACACTAAAATTCACTAAAAATAGGAGGAAGAAAGGTGAACCACCGGAGGAGGTGTAGGAGATGAGCATTAACAAAAAGCGGGGCTTCCTGTATTGGTTGGCTAAAGTGCTTGGCGATGTACAGGCTGTCAAGAGCGGCAAGGTTGGCAGGCGTATTGTCCGGCGAGCGACAGGCAAAGCAACGGGCCGGCTGCTGGGCAAACTGTTCCGGAAGTGACATACTCCCACGAATTTATTCGTGGGAGTATGTCAAACCAATAAAAAAATATAGCAGGGTTGCTGCCCTGCTAAGTAAGTAGAAGGAAGGGATGAGTAAATCAAAAAGAAAAAGGAGGAAATCGTATGAGATTGTTGGAAGGTGTCGTGGTCGCCCATGCCACCCCTTTTGACGAAAAGGATCATATCGATTACACCGCCCTGCAACGTTACATCCATTTCCTGGCAGAAAAACAGGTCGACGGCATGTTTGTCTGTGGTACCACCGCCGAAGCTCAGATCCTCTCAATGGAGGAACGGAAAAGCATTCTGGAAACCGCATTGAAAGCCAACGATGGAAAAATGACCATTACCGCTCAGTGCGGAACCAGCAACCTCACCGAAACCCATGACCTGCTTGATCACGCCCGGACTCATGGAGCTGACGGTGCTGCAGTGGTGACCCCCTTTTACTACGTTTACACCCAAGAAGAGTTGTTCGACTATTACGCCTCGATCGCCCGGGAATTCTCCGATTTTCCCCTGTATCTCTACAACATTCCCCAATTAACCAACAACAATCTGGCAGTTTCGACTGTGTCCCGTCTGGCCGAACAGTTCTCCAATTTGGTGGGCATCAAGGATTCCAGTGGGAACTTTTCGACAGTCACAGGCTATATTCTGGAATCCCGACCGGATTTTCGAGTTATCCTCGGATATGACCGGGCTTTTTTTGTTTCATTAATGTCGGGCGGCAGCGGGTCAGTCACCGGACCAGGCGGCGTCGTCCCCGAACCGTTTGTCGACGTCTGGCGGGCATATCGGGAAAAGGATTACGAAAAAGCCCGGGATCTGCAGCGTAAGCTCATAAAAATCTCGGCGGCAATGGGTGAGGGGACGAATTTCGCCATGGTCAAGGCGGCCTTATCCCTGCGCGGATTTGGTAACGGGAAGATGCGGCGTCCCTTTCACAGTCTTCCGGAACAGGCAATCCAGGCCCTGCGGGATCGGTTGAAAAAGGCTCTGGAGGAAACCGGCTACCTTATTCCGGAATTGACCTCATGAGCACCTGGACTATAGCTACTTTCAACGTCAACTCGATCCGGTCCCGGCTTCCGATACTGACCCGCTGGCTGGCAGTCCATCCCGTCGATGTCCTCTGTCTCCAAGAGACAAAGACAGAAGACGCATTGTTTCCCGCCAGCGTTTTTCAAGCAATGGGTTACTCAGCTGTGTATCGAGGCGAAAAGGCTTACAACGGGACGGCAATCTGCAGTCGAACACCGCTCACCGACGTAAAATTCGGATTTGACGACGGAGAAACTCCATTATCGGAAGCCCGCGCCATTCAAGCCCGCTGGAACGGGATTCACATCCTCAATACCTATGTTCCCCAGGGTAAAGCGATCAATCACCCCGATTACACTGGAAAACTCCGGTTTTTCTCCCGGATCCGCCGTCTCCTGGAAAATCGCTACCAGGTCAGCGACCATTTCATTTGGGTGGGCGATCTCAATGTCGCCCCAACTGAGCGGGATGTCACCCACCCGACGAACAAGAAAAACCATGTTTGTTGCCATGAGGACGTTCGAAAGGCATTCCAGGAAGTCATATCTTGGGGGCTGGTCGACGTGTTTCGAAAGCACCGGCCGGATGACGGTGAATTCACTTTCTGGGATTACCGGGTGAAAGACTCTCTGGAGCGAAACATCGGCTGGCGGATCGACCACGTTTTCGCCACACCACCTTTAGCTGAGGCATCGACTGATTGCTTCGCCGACCGGGAGCCGCGCCGGTGGGAAAGACCCTCC
>DATIKP010000108.1 GCA_035477455.1 Atribacteraceae bacterium | reverse complement strand
CTGTCCTGGGGAATGGATATACGAAAACGTATCGAATCCTGATGCTGAAAGAACTGTCCATCAAAAATTTTGTTCTGGTCGACTTTCAGGAGCTTCATTTTGAGCGCGGTTTGAACGTCATCACCGGTGAAACCGGCACGGGGAAGTCTTTGATTATCGATGCCCTTCTCCTGCTTTTAGGAACCCGGGCCCGGGAAGAAGCCGTCAGGAAAAACCAGCAAAGCGCCCTGATCGAAGCGGCGTTTGGATATGATCCGTCATCTCCGGTGGAACAGTGGCTTCTCTCCCAGGATCTCCTGGGAGAATTGAGCCGGGAAGTCGTTCTTTCCCGGGAAATCAGCCAGGAAGGAAAAACCCGATCCCGGATCAATGGTCGCACTGTCACATTGGGGGATCTACGGACCCTCGGTGGCCTGCTCGTGGATATTTACGGGCAGGGCGAAGATGAAAATTTCTTTCTCCCATCCCGGCAGTTGGCGCTTCTAGACACCTTTCTTGATCAGGGGGGAAGAGCGGCGAGAAACGAATACCAGAACTTCCACCGGAAACTCACGACCCTTCAGAAAGAGCTTGAAGAGATGAATAAAGCCTATGACGGGAACATTGACGATGTCCGGTTTGCCCTGCAGGAAATGAGCGATCTCGGGCTCTCCCCCGATACCCTGCTGGAACTTGACGAGGCATTCCAATTGGCTGCCGACGCCCAGGGTTACCGGGAAACTCTGGATATCTTCCTTGCCCTCTGCCAAGGAGGGGAGGAGGGAGGAGGAATACTCCATGCTCTTGCTCGAGCCAGGCAGGCCCTGGAAACCGCTCCCGGCCCAGGACCTGAGGGAATTCTGACCCGCTTGAGCGGTTCATTGAAAACAATCGAAGTCGAATTACGGGAAGTTCTCTGCGAAGTGGGAAAGATACATGGGAAATTAGATCTCAACCCGGATGAATTCGCCCGGCTGGAAAAACAGGTTGCCGAAACAGAGCGAATCAAACGCAAACACCGGATCCGCACTACGGGAGAACTGATCGAATTCCAAGGGAACCTTAAACTCGTTTTATCTCAAGCAGAGGGACTCGAACGTCAGAAAAGGGATATTGCACAGGAGTGTCGTTCATATGTGCGTCGTCTTCTTGATGCTGGAACGCGGTTATCGGAGGCTAGACGGCAGGCCGCTTCCCAGATGAAAGCAGTGCTCGAGGATGAACTCCGTCAGCTCGCCTTTAATCGAGTGGAATTTGAGATTCGCTTTACCGATCACGGAAAAGAAGAGAGCAATTTCAAACCTGATGGTCTTGACGAGGTCGAGTTCGCAGTTTCCCTGAATCCCGGAGAAAAGCCCGGACCGGTTCGCCTGGTGGCTTCAGGTGGGGAAATCTCCCGGATTATCCTGGGTTTGAAGTCGATAACCTTGGAAAAATCGGGGGTCGGGACCATGGTTTTTGATGAAATCGACCAGGGCATTGGGGGCCAAACCGCCTTTTGGGTCGGTGAAAAACTAAAACGGTTATCGGCCGGACACCAGGTTCTCTGTATTACTCATCTTCCTCAAATTGCCTGTTACGCGGAAAATCATATTCGGGTGGATAAACGCTTTGACCGGGAAAAAACCTGGGCAGAGATCACCCCCTTGCATAGCCGGGAGGAACGTATCCAGGAGTTGACCCGCATGATGGGGGGTCAAAAGCGGGAAACCTCTGCCCTCCAATACGCCGAAACACTGCTGAACCGGGCCGAACGTACCGGAAATAAGTCAGAGTGGGGGATGTTGTAGAGCTTCTACCATGTATTTACAGAGGAGACTCATGCTTTGAATATCGTCATCATAAGCCGGGAATTTTGTAAGGGATGTGGATTGTGTACCAGAATCTGCCCCCCGCGGGTCCTGGTAATGTCCGACAGCTTCAACGCCCGTGGGTACTATCCGGCGGAAGTGGCTAACCCAAAAGCCTGTATTGGCTGCGGGTTTTGTGCCCAACTGTGTCCTGATGTCGCCATCGCGGTCTACCGGGAGGATGACTGATGAAAAAAATACTTATGAAAGGGAATGACGCCATCGCCGAAGCCGCGGTGCGAGCGGGATGCCTGTTCTACTTTGGTTACCCCATCACCCCTCAGACAGAAATCAGTGAATATCTTTCCTGGCGTCTCCCGGAGGTGGGAGGGGTATTCCTGCAGGCGGAAAGCGAAATCGCAGCAGTATACATGGCTTACGGTGCTTCCGCCACGGGAAAGCGGGTCATGACTTCGTCGTCCGGACCAGGTATGAGCCTCAAGCAGGAAGGTATTTCCTATCTTGCCTGTGCCGAGCTTCCCTGTGTCATCGTGAATATCAGCCGAGGTGGTCCGGGACTGGGTAACATCCAACCTTCCCAAGGTGACTACTTTCAGGCGGTAAAAGGCGGTGGGCATGGAGATTACCGGGTGATCGTTCTGGCGCCGTCCTCGGTCCAGGAGATGGTGGACCTAAACTATCTGGCCTTTCACCTGGCTGATCTCTACCGGAATCCGGTGTTGATTCTGAGCGATGGGATGCTGGGCCAGATGATGGAGCCGGTTGTTTTTTGGGAATATGACTTTCCCGAACTCCCACCCAAAGACTGGGCGATTCAGGGAAAAAACGGTCGGGAACGGAAGATCATTCTTCCCCTGAACCTGGATCCGCGGGAAATGGAACAGGTCAACTTGCGACTAGCTAAAAAATACCGCCGGGTAGAGGAATATGAAATTCGTTTTGAATGTTTCGGTCAAGAAGAAGCGGATCTTTTATTGGTGGGGTACGGGACCTCGGCCCGGGTTTTGAAGTCAGTCGTCCGAAAAGGAGAAAAACAGGGTCTCCGTTTGCGCTTGCTGCGCCCGATCAGTCTGTATCCTTTTCCGAGTCGGGTGATCAAGGAGGAAGCCCAGCGGGCAGGCCGGGTCCTGGTCGTGGAAATGAACCTGGGCCAGATGGTCGAAGACGTTACTTTAGCTGTGGGAGATCGAGTGCCCATCCATTTTCACGGCCGGAGCGGCGGCTTGATCCCCACCGTAGATGAAATTCTCGAAAAGATTCGTTTTGTGCTGAAAAGCGAGGAATCCTCATGAAGACAATTTTCGAACGCCCGAAAACACTCTTGGAAAAACCTTTTACCTACTGTCCTGGCTGTCATCACGGTCTGGCCAACCGGTTGATCGCCGAGGTCATCGACGAACTGGGACAAGCCGACACCACCATCGGAGTTGGACCGGTGGGTTGTTCGGTCTATATTTATGAATTCATCGATATCGATTTCGTCATGGGACCACACGGCCGGGCCCCGGCCGTAGCTACAGGAATCAAGCGGTGCTTGCCCGACGTTCTGGTTTTTTCCTACCAGGGTGATGGGGATATCGCGGCTATTGGTACCGCCGAAATCGTCCATACCGCCGTCCGGGGGGAATGCATTACCGCTTTTTTCGTGAATAACGCTATTTTTGGAATGACCGGAGGGCAAATGGCGCCTACCACTCTAACCGGCCAACAGACCACCACGACTCCAGCCGGAAGGGACCCACTTCGTACCGGGCATCCTCTCCGGCTCGGTGAAATGCTCGGACAACTGGAGGGAAGTAGTTACCTTGCCCGGGTCGCCCTGACTAAACCCAATCTTATCAAACAGGCTAAAGAAGCCGTTCGGCGCGCTTTTCTCACTCAGCAAGAGAAGAGAGGATTTTCGATGGTGGAGTTTCTTTCTCCCTGTCCCACCAACTGGAAAATGACCCCGACTGATGCGGTGGACTGGGTGGACAAAGAAATGAAAAATGTTTTTCCGCTGGGTGTAATCAAGGACTGGAAAGAGGGAGTCCATGTACACTGAGACGCTGATCGGCGGCTTTGGTGGTCAGGGAATCCTGTTTATGGGCCGTATATTGGCGACTGCCGGAATGTTTGAAGGATTTGAGGTGAGTTGGTATCCTTCTTACGGACCGGAAATGCGTGGTGGAACGGCAACCTGTACGGTCATCGTCTCTTCGGAGACAATCGGAGCGACCCAGTCCGAACATCCTGACGTTTGCATTGCCATGAACGAACCATCCCTCAGGCGCTACGCGCCCGGCGTTAGGGAAAAGGGGCTTCTGGCGGTCAATTCATCGCTCGTTCACCACGCGGTTTCCTATCCGGATATCAATGTGCTCATGGTCCCGGCGAACGAGCTGGTAGCGCGACTTCCCGACCCCCGGACTCTGAATATGGTCATGCTCGGTGCGGTCCTGGCATATCATCCGGTGGTCCATTTCGAGACCTTACAAGCGGCGATCCGGGATGTGTTGGCCGGAAAGCCGGATGACCTTGTCAATATGAACCTCCGGGCTATCGAGGCGGGTAAAGAATTTATTATCCAGGAAAAAAACAGAGGGGGAGCCCAGTGTTAGTCCGAGATCGAATGAGCAAGACCGTGGTCCTCGTCAACAGCAAAACCACGATTCTGGAAGCGGAAAAACTGATGAAAGAAAAAGGCATTCGACGACTGCCGGTGGTGGATGGAGGAAAAATTGTGGGAATCGTCACCTACAACGATCTTCTCGAGGCCGAACCATCCAAGGCCATCTCGCTGAGCCGTTTTGAAATTACCTACCTACTCTCCAAAATGACCGTTGCCGAGATCATGAAGAAACGAGTCATCACCATTAAACCGGACACACCAATTGAAGAGGCCGCTTTGATCATGAAAAAAAATAATGTCGGCGGCATGCCGGTGGTCCAGGAAAGCCAGGTCATCGGGGTGATCACTGAATCCGATATTTTCGGGGTCCTGGTGGAAACACTGGGCGTGGAGGAGGGAGGAACGAGAATCACCCTGGAACTACCAATGAAAGCCGGTGTCCTCTATGAAGTGACCTCTGTGATCAAGAACCACCAGGTGAATATCCTAAGCCTGGCCACCTTTCACAATCCGGAAAGGGCAAACTACCGCTATATAGTTATCCGGGTAGATTCTTCCAACCCGGATGCCCTGCTTGACGACCTAACGGCAAAAGGCTTTCCCATCAAACATGTTTGGATTACGCCAAAGGAGCAGGGTTAGCGATGATTATTTTCAACCGGGAGCGAGAAGGCGCCGAACCGCTTATCCCTGAATTGGTAAAAAGCGAAACGGTGTTTCGAGCGAAGATATTCGATATTGTTCGGAATCAGTATGAAGACCGTTTTGAGCGTATATTTGTCCACCATCCCGGAGCAGTTGCGGTGGTCGCCAGCACCACACAAAACAGACTCCTCCTTATTCGACAGTTCCGGGCGCCGGCGGCTCGCTGGTTATGGGAAATTCCGGCTGGCACTCTGGAGGCTGGAGAGGGCCCGGCGGAATGCGCCCGCCGGGAACTTGAAGAAGAAACCGGGTTTGTTTCGCAACAGTGGGAATTTCTTCTCCCGGTATTTCTCGCGCCTGGGTATAGCTCGGAAATCATCCACCTGTATCGAGCCCGGAACGCCTGGCCACATCCTGAATCCCGGCAGGGGGACGAGGATGAGGAGATCTACCTCCATGAAATCACCCGGCTGGAAGCCCGCCGATTGCTCGCTTCAGGTTCGATCGCCGATGCCAAGACGATTATCGGTTTACAACAATGGCTGAGTGAACCGGAATGCGGATTCTGATCGCTCTCCTAGATGGGGTAGGAATGGGCGAACTTCCCGATGCCGCCTACTATAACGACCGAGGCAGCCATACCCTGCGAAATACGGCTCGAGCCGTCGGAGGCTTGCACCTGCCGGTCCTCGCCTCACTGGGTCTGGGACTGATCGATGAAATCCCCGGTGTTCCACAACCCGTTTCTTCGCAGGCTTCCTATGGAAAGATGCTGGAACAATCACCGGGGAAAGACACGACAACCGGACACTGGGAAATAGCTGGACTGATCCTTGACCAACCATTTCCACTGTATCCGGAAGGATTTCCCAATCGGATCATCGATGCGGTGCAAAAGTATTTCGGCAAACCGGTGTTGGGAAATGTGCCTGCCTCTGGAACCGACATCATCGCCCGACTGGGAAATGAACACCTCCGGACCGGCGCTCCCATTGTGTATACCTCGGCAGACAGCGTTTTCCAGGTTGCCGCTCATGTTGCGGTCATCCCCCCGGAAGAACTTTACCGTTTCTGCGAATATGCCCGCCGCATCCTCACCGGGAAAGACGCGGTCGCCAGGGTCATTGCCCGACCTTTTGAAGGCAACGCAGGAAACTATGTCCGAACGGGAGGGCGACGCGATTATTCTCTCCCGCCCCCTGCCCGAACTTTGTTGGACGTGCTTGTTGCGGAAGGGAAGATAACCATCGGCGTGGGTAAGATCAAGGATATATTTGCCAACCGGGGGGTTACCCGTTCCTATAAGACCTCGGGGAACCGGGAAACGTTCGCCGTATTTCGTGAACTGGCCAATAGCGGGGAGGGTGACTTGGTGTGGGCTAATTTCAACGATTTTGACAGTCTGTACGGCCACCGCAATGACCCCCGGGGGTTTGCGAAAGCCATCGAGGAATGGGACCGGGAACTGGCCGAGCTTCTTGAGATACTCACCGGTAACGATGTGCTCCTGATCACCAGCGACCATGGCTGCGACCCGACCTTCCCCGGGACAGATCACACCCGGGAATACGCCCCTCTCCTGATGTATGCTCCGACCCTTTCTCCCAGCCATTCTCTTGGAGTCCGAAAAACCTTTGCCGATATTGCTGCAACGGCCAGCTGCGTTTTGAACGTTTCCTGGGCAGGTCCCGGGACGGCCTTCTTTCCCGCGTGAAAAAGCCTGTGAACCTGAAGACTTTTTTTAGGAGACCGGTATGGACATAGTGGTCAGCCACGAAGGAAGCGATTTCGACTCTCTTTCGTCCATGTATGCCGTGACTCGGCTGTACCCCGGGACTGTTATGGTGCTGGGAGGCGCCGTCAATCGCAATGTCAGACACTTCCTGACCCTATACGGGCATTTTTTTCCCTATAGCCTGGAAAAAGACTTGGACTGGACAGCGGTCAAGCGGGTCTTTGTTACTGATACATCGCTTCCCGATCGGATCGGAAGAGCAGGTCAGGCCATCCGGCAGGGATCGATAACCTATGTGGTGTATGATCATCATCCCCTTTCCGAAGAAAGCCTGGCTGGGGATACGGTTCATATCGAACCTCTGGGCGCCTGCACAACGCTTTTAGTGAAAAGGATACGGGAAAAGAACCTGCCTCTGGCCCCTCTCGAAGCGACTCTGTTTACGCTCGGGATTTATGAAGACACCGGGTCCTTTACTTTTCCAACCACCACCTCGGATGATTTGGACGCGGTCTCCTATCTGATCCAGCGAGGGGCACAGGTGGGGTACGTCCCCCGTTTCACCGGTTTGCAACTGACCACTGAACAGAGGGAAATCCTGAAACGGATGATTGACTCCCTCGTAGTTGAAAATATCAACGGAATACCCGTTCATTTTACCTCGGTGACCAGCCATGAATACATCGATGGGGTTTCTTTCCTGGTTCACAAATTGATGGATCTTGAAGAGATCGAAGTACTTTTTGCCGTATTCACCCTCGAAGAGAAAGTCTATATCATTTCCCGCAGCCGCCTGGAAGACGTCGACCTCCGGAAAATATTGGAAAAAATGAACGGAGGAGGTCATCGCGGCGCGGCTTCGACCGCCTTGAAAAATATCACCCCGGAAGAGGCGATCAGGAAACTCCGAAATATTCTGCGGGAATCACTGTCCTTCCTGAGGGCCTATGAAATCATGTCTTACCCGGTCAAGACCATTCATGTGGAGAGTTCGATTCGCGAAGCTTCCCTGATCATGATCAGATTCGGTTATTCCGGTCTCCCGGTAGTCAACGAAATGGGGTCCGTGGTAGGTTTAATTGCCCGCCGTGATGTCGAAAAAGCGATACATCACGGACTACAGAACGCACCGGTGAAGAGCTTCATGGCTCCCCAGGTCATCACCGTGACTCCCGATTCGTCCATATTCCAGGTCCGTAACCTGATGGTGGAAAAGGATATCGGCCGGATTCCGGTGGTCAAAGAGGGGAGACTGATGGGAATCATCACCCGAAGCGATCTCCTGCGGACCTTTCACCAGCAGGAGAATTTTCTTAGCCCCCGACTCACCCGCCTGAATATCTCCCAGAAACTCTTTTTCCAGTTTTCCGAGGCGGATCTGAGCTTCTTGAATAAACTTGGAGACCTCGCCCGGAAAATGGGGTACCAGGCCTACCTGGTGGGCGGAGTGGTGCGAGACTGTATCCTTGGTATTCCGAATGAAGACTTGGATATCGTTATTGAAGGGAACGCCATCGAGTTTGTGAAAAAGGTCACTGAGTTGTTCCCGGGGAAGACGGTATCGTACCCCCCCTTTGGCACCGCCATCCTGATCATGGCCAACCAGCGACGTATCGATTTTGCGACCGCCCGTCAGGAATACTATCCACAAGCCGGTTCCGCTCCGGAAGTAGAATACGCAAGTCTGAGACGGGATCTCTTCCGCCGGGATTTTACGATCAACGCCCTGGCCGCCAGCCTAAGCCCGGATAATTGGGGGGACCTGTTCGACTTTTTCGGTGGGATCCGCGATTTGGAAAACCACTCCTTGCGCATACTGCACCCCCTGAGCCTGGTGGAGGATCCTGCCCGCATCATCAGGGCAGTCCGGTTTGAGCAAAAATACGATTTCGCCATCGAACCGTTTACGATGAGTCTTCTGAAGCAAGCAGTTCGGGAAGAACAACTCAACTCTCTCAAACCGGATCGACTTAAGGAGGAAATACAACTCATTCTCCGCCTGCCGGGATACCACCGCTACCTACGCCGATTGTACCAACTGGACACCTTTCCCTGCATTTTTCCGGGGTGTACCTGGAAAGCTGAATATACCAGAATCTTTGAAGACTTGAAAAAAGGGATTGACCAATTCCCGCCGCCCGTTCCCCTTGACCTTTTTCTCCTGAAGCTGAGCCCCCTGCTTGAAAACATGAGCCTCTATCACCTGGACAACTTCGTCAAAAAACTTTCCCTGTCCCACCGGCAAGCTCAGGCGATCAACAGCTATTTCGGTGACCGGGATCGGTTGCGTAGAACGCTGTCCCGTCCGATCATGCGTCCTTCTGCCGCCTTCCGGATCTTGCAGCGGATCCCCCTTGAATTCCTGTATCTCAACCTGGCCATTTATTCGGACAACCAGCTAGCTTACCAAACCCTTGAACGCTATTTAACCGAATGGTTTTCCACGAAACCGGTTTTGACCGGAAATGACCTAAAGGAAATGGGCCTTCGTGAAGGACCGATTTATGCTACAATTTTGGAGGAACTCCGTCTGGCCATGATTGACGGGATGGTATTCAATCGAGCGGAGGAACGGCAATTCGTCAAAAACATCGTAGAAGGGATGAGGTAGTGTGAATACCCGGAAACGTATATTCAGCGGAATGCGACCTACAGGCAAGATGCATATTGGACATTATTTTGGCGCACTCAGGAATTGGATCCGCTTACAGGAGGAATATGACTGTATTTTCGGGGTGGTCGATTGGCATGCCTTGACCACTTCCTTCGAACAGACCGAAGATCTGGAAAAGAACATCCTGGACATGGTCAAGGACTGGCTGAGCGTGGGGATAAATCCCGAACGATCGTTGATGATGATTCAGTCTCTGGTGAGAGAGCACGCCGAACTCCACCTTCTTTTTTCCATGATTACCCCGGTAGGATGGTTGGATCGGAATCCGGTTCTCAAACAACAGCTTCAGGACATGGGTCTCAAGGAAGCGGTTGGCTACGGGCATCTCGGGTACCCGGTCCTGATGGCTGCAGATATTTTAATCTATCGTGCAGTGGGGGTTCCGGTTGGCGAAGATCAGGTTCCGCACATCGAGATGACCCGGGAAATCGCCCGTCGTTTCAACCACCTCTATCACACCGCTGTTTTTCCGGAGCCGGACGAACTTTTGACTGAAACCCCGCGTATCCTGGGGATAGATGGGAAAAAAATGAGTAAAAGCGTCAACAACACCATAGGTCTATCGGAAGATAGGAACGACATCAAGAAAAAGGTGGCTTCGATGTTTACGGATCCGGATAAAATCCGCAGGAACGATCCCGGGCATCCTGAGCGCTGTAACGTGTTCTCTCTACAAGGGTTGATCGCGAACCCGCGGGTCTCGGAAATCGAAATGGACTGCCGGAGTGGAGCGTTGGGTTGTGTAGATTGCAAAAAGGAACTGTCCGGTCTTCTGGTGGATTTTTTAGATGCCATCACTCCATACCGGACCGAATACCAGGCAAAAGATAGCCTGGTCAGAGAACTACTCGTTGAAGGAAGCCGCAAGGCGCGCGAAATGGCCAGAGAAACCATGTCCATAGTCCGCCGCGCCGTTCGCATCGACTATGGTCTGCCCCGGCATGAGTGAATCCCATCATCTTGCCGATACGGAAAGTCTTCGGGAACGCATCGATCAATTGGAATCTCTCATCACGCAGATCGAAACGGAGTTGAACGAAACCCTGGGTGTTCATGGGGAGGAGGAATCGTCCGAGGAAGCAGAGACCGCTGGCGATTTCCTATCTCGCTTTGCCGATGTTCTGGCCTCGATCCAGGAACAGGAGCGCTATGTGGTCAAAGCGCCGCCCGAACGGTGGAAATCTATCCAGATGAAGGACGTAATTGACCTCGGACGGGTCAACCTCGAAGAGCTTTTAGGCCTCTATCGGACCTATCTGACCAAGGAAAAGACCGGGGTTGATATTAAAATCGACGATGAATTCAAAGACCTCATCGAACAACGCCAGGTTTTTCTGGAGGGATTTTTTTGTCGGGCACCCCAACACTGGCATTCAATCGGAGTGCTTCTGCAGAACACCAAAGATCGCAAGGCCGACATTGCGACTTTTTTAGTTCTTCTCGACATGGTTTTCCGGAAAATCCTAATTATGAGAGATGATCAGGGGATTGTCTCGTTTCGAAAGAATGACCTCGGCTAATAAAACGCCGGGTTTGATCGAAGCCTATCTTTTTGCTTCACCGCACCCGGTGAGCATCCGAGAAATGAGCGAATTGACCGGGGAAAGTGAAGAGAGCCTCCGGAGGGTACTTGAAGAGCTGACCAAACGGTACAGCAGTGAAGAGGGCTCCCTGGTGATCCGCCAGGTGGCGGATACCTGGCAAATGATGGTATTGCCGGAATATGGTCAGGCGATCAAGGAGTTTGCCAAAATTATCGTCAAGAAGGGACTTTCGCGGGCGGCACTTGAAACCTTGGCCCTGATATCCCTGTTTCAGCCGATTACCAAAGCCGCTATCGATCTGCAGCGGGGCGCTGATTCGGCTGGATCGCTCAAGACGCTGCTCGAAAGAGGCTTGGTACATATCGATGGATATGCCGACAAACCGGGTAAGCCATACCTCTACCGGGTAACCCGGAAGTTTTATCAGACTTTTGGCATCGATGGTCCGGAAGGCTTGGAGCGACTGCAAAGGATCATCATGGTTCCGGGGGAAGAGCCGGTTGAATGAAGCCCCGCCAGAGAGTGGCGGAGAACGACTTAACAAGTTTTTGGCTCGTTTGGGAGTCGCTTCCCGCCGGGGGTGTGAAGAAATAATCCGGGCTGGACGGGTCGCGATTTCTGGTAAACCTGCCATTGATCCCGGCCGGCTCGTGCTAACGGGTGAATCGGTCACACTCGATGGAAAACCGCTAATACGGCAGGAGCGGACGGTATATATCAAGTTTTACAAACCCCGGGATGTCTTAACCACGGTAAGAGATCCTTTCGGCCGTAAAACAGTGATGTCTTTTTTTTCAGAAGTTCCCGACCGGATTTACCCGGTCGGCCGCCTGGACCAGGATAGTGAAGGGCTCCTCCTCCTGACCAATGACGGAGCTCTCACGTACCGGTTAACCCATCCCCGGTTCGAAATCCCCAAAAAATACCGGGTCTTTGTCTCGGGAACAATCGAATTGGAAGAATTGGATTTTTTGAAATCAGGTATTGAAAAAAATGGAACGACATATCGAATCGCCTCAGGGGAAATCAAGGGTTATACCCGGGACTGCTCAATTGTCGATTTAATCCTGTTTGAAGGGAAAAAGCACGAGATCCGCATCCTGTTTGATTCTCTCAAGCATCCCGTGCTAAGATTAATCCGGTTAGCAATGGGACCGTTCATCTTGGACCAGAACATTCTTCCTGGCCAATGGAAGTATTTTACTCAAGAAGAGCGGAAAAAGATTCAATCTCTAATGGAGGAAAATACCGGCTGTGGATAACCGGGGTCTTCTGGAAGTTTATTACGGAACCGGCAAAGGGAAAACCACCGCGGCGCTGGGCCTGAGCCTTCGGGCGGCCGGACAGGGCAAGCGGGTACTGATAATTCAGTTTTTCAAAAAACGTTTTACCGGTGAACTGGCCACCCTACAATGTATTCCCAGAGTCACCGTGTTCCAGTTCGGAACCGGAGAATTTATCTCCCGATGTGAACCGGGGAAGGACGATCGGAAAGAATTTCTGATTGGCTGGGAACTGGCAAAACGGGAGATGATCGCCGCCCGGTACAACCTGATTGTTCTCGATGAACTCACCTATGCCTTCCATTTCGGCATTCTGGACTGGAACGACTGTGCAGAAGTTCTCCGGAATCACCCGGAGACCGTCGAGGTAGTGGTGACCGGGAGAAGTGCTCCGGAGGAGCTTCTGGCTATGGCTGACCTGGTGACGGAAATGAGAATGGTCAAACACCCGGCTGGGAAGGGGATCGGTCCCCGGCAGGGGATCGATTTCTGATGACCGAGAACATGATAATACAGAAAGGAATAGAACGTTCATGATGCGGGGTATACGAGGCGCCATCTGTATTGACGAAGATACGCACGAACAAGTTCTAAAGGCCGCCCTTGATCTGTTCGAAAAAATTCTGGAACAGAACCAACTCATTCCCGAAGCGGTCGGGGCGGTTTTCATCACCGTGACACCGGATATTCGCTCCGCATTTCCGGCCGAGGGGATCCGCCGACAGGATGACTTCCGCTTGGTTCCCACCATGTGTGCCCAGGAAATTCCTGTCAGCGGTGCATTGGAAAAATGTTTGCGTATGCTCGTTTTGGCCGATCAACCTGGAAAAGGGCAAGATGATGTTCATCACATCTACCTGGGTCAGGCTCTGGCTTTGCGCCGGGACCTGGAGACAATGTCGTGAATACGACTACCGTCAGAAAATGGGATCGCCCCTTGCGGGGCGTGCTTTTTTGTCCTCGGGATAAATCCCTCAGTCATCGGGCGGCCATGCTTGGGGCCCTATGCTCGGGCCAGACCAATATTGAAGGGTTTTCTTTCTGTGAGGATTGCCGTTCCACCTTACGGTGTTTGAGGTCATTCGGTGCCGAAATCAAAGAAGAGCCGGTGACCCATCAAGTGGAAGTGCACTCGCCGGGTCACCGCCACTTGCAGGAACCGGATACTGTCCTTGATGTGGGAAATTCAGGGACCACCATTCGAATGCTGTCTGGAATCGCCTGTGGCATTGAAGGTCTGACCGTCCTGACCGGTGATGCGAGCATCCGCAAGCGGCCTATGAAACGAATCATCGATCCGCTGACCGCTACCGGAGCCCTTCTCGGGGGGAGAAATCACGACCGGTACCCACCGCTCTACGTACGGGGGAGGCGGCGTTTAAGGGCCATTTCCTACCAGATGGAGGTTGCCAGTGCCCAGGTAAAATCGGCCTTGCTCTTTGCTTCGCTCTTCGCCGACGACCGGTCGGTGATCGAGGAATTACTGCCCACCCGAAATCACACGGAAAACATGCTGCGCTACTTGGGGGTGTCCGTTGTGGAACAGGAAAAGCGACTTTACCTGACCCCTCCGGACAGGATGCCGGCTACCCGCTTTTCCCTCCCCGGAGACCCTTCTTCTGCAGCTTTTCCAGCGGCTCTGGCTTTGCTGATTCCCGAATCCTCGATTACCATACGGAACGTCGGTTTGAATCCTCTGCGTACCGGTTTTCTGGAATGCCTGCGGCTTATGGGAGCCGACCTGACTATCATTCCCCAAGGAGAGTGCTTCAGTGAGGGGTACGGCGATATCCAAATTCAACATGCCCCTTTGCAGGGTATCGCAATACCGAGGGAGATGATACCTTCTCTCGTCGATGAAATACCCATTCTGGCCGTTCTGGCGACCCAGGCCCAGGGGGTGACCAGCATTAGCGGGGCTGGAGAACTACGAGTCAAGGAATCGGACCGACTTCACGGCATCGCTCGAGGTTTACAGCTTATGGGAGCAGACATTACGGAAGAGGAGGATGGGTTGAGGATAACCGGTCCGGTCAAACTGCGGGGAGCCGCCGTCTCGTCAGGAAAAGATCATCGAATCGCCATGAGCTTGCTTGTGGCCGGTCTTGCTGCTGAGGGGGAAACCATAGTGCAGGAATCCGAATGTATCGGGGTGAGCTATCCGGAGTTTTTTCATGACCTCGCTCTTCTCGGTGTCCAGACCTTTCAACCCCACGGTGTGCAGTCGTGAAACGCTTGATCGCCATCGACGGTCCCGCCGGGTCGGGAAAAAGTACGATGGCCAGAAAATTAGCCAAAGCCTTACATTGCCTGTTTATCGATACCGGCGCGATGTACCGGGCGGTGACCTACTACCTGATCGTCAACGGAATTGATATCGATGACCGGAAAGCGCTTGGTCATGCCCTAGCCGCTATGAAACTCGAACTGATCACGGAAGATGGTCAAGTGAAAGTTTTACTCGCAGGAAAACCGGTTGAAGACCAGATCCGAAGCCAGCCGGTCGACGAGAAGGTATCCGACGTTGCCCGTCTTCCGGAAGTTCGCAATTATCTGAAGGAAAAACAACGATCTTTGGCGTTGTCACAGCCTTCGATCACGGAAGGACGGGACGTCGGGACCGTGATACTCCCCGAGGCTGATCTAAAAATTTATCTTACCGCTGCACCGGAAATCCGGGCGAAAAGACGGTGGTTGCAGAATCGAGAAAAAGGTTTGACGGTCAATCTGAGAGAAATCCAAAAAAATGTTCTTGCCAGGGACAATCTCGATACCAACCGGGAAGAAGCTCCTTTGCGATTGGCCGACGACGCACATGTCCTTGATACCACATCCCTTACTATCGAACAGGTTCTCACCCGACTTATCGCCTTGACCGAAGAGGAGATCGGGTGATGCAGGTCATTACCGCACACACCATCGGCTTTTGCCCGGGGGTGAAGCGAGCTTTTCAGCTCGCCGAAAAAGCCTTACAGTCCTCACGAGAACCAGTATTTCTCCTTGGAGACCTGGTTCATAACCGGAAAGCGGTTCAATCTCTGGTTGACCGGGGGGCGATAAAAATAGAAAAACCGGAAGAAGCCCGTGCCGGTTCTCTGGTGGTTTCACGATCACACGGTCTTGAAAAGGCCGCCGGACAAGCGATCGACCGACGTGGAGCGACGGTGATAGATACGACCTGTCCCCGGGTCAAAAAAATCCATTCCCTGGGGTGTCAATTAGAGAAGGATGGCTTTGCCCTTGTCGTTCTGGGAAACGCCGCTCATGCCGAAGTACGGGCGCTGGTTAGCCATCTTCAACGTCCTCCCTGGGTAATCGGTGAGAGCCCGCTGGACTGGGAAAAGCTGCCGCCGCTTATCGAACAGGCTCGGAAACCGGTGGCTGTGCTGGAACAAACGACCTTTCCCCAACCTGCTTTCCAAGCGTTCGTGAACTGGATTCAAGAGCGGGAATTATTCTTTCCGATCGAAATACACGATACTCTTTGTCCGGAAACAGGTCTCAGGCAAAAAGAACTCGCAGATCAGATCCGTACCGGAGGAATTACCGTGGTAGTTTTGCTGGGAGGGAAACACAGCTCCAATACCCGGGCCCTGGCATTGCTTGCCGAACACTCCGCTCTTCCTCTTTTGTGGGTCGAATCGGCGGAGGAAATCCAGCCGCAATGGTTTGGAAAGAACAATCGTATTTTTCTTACCAGCGGCGCGTCGACGCCGGATGTTCAGGTGCAGAAGACCTTCCGATATCTCCAGGATATCGCTGCCGGGAAATGAGTTTTCAAGCAATACCGGCTGAAATACGAAGCGATGACCTGGGGATTGTTTCTCGGGGAGAACTGGAAACACGATGAGGAGTGAACAAGCGAATGACTGAATCGTTACCTCTGGTGGTGATTGCCGGTCGGGCGAATGTCGGTAAATCGACTTTATTCAATCGACTATCCAGAAAAAGACTCTCAATTGTCGATGCCTCCCCCGGAGTAACCCGGGATATCCTGGAAAACCGGATAGCCATCAACGGTCAACCCACCCTTTTAGTCGATACCGGAGGGATCGAGTTTGCCAATCCCCACCTGAATCCCCTTCAAAAAACGGTTGAAGAGAAGGCTTGGAGCGTCCTGCGTAAAGCCGATCTCATTCTTTTTATAGTGGACGGCAACAAGGAAGTGACCAACATAGAGACCGATCTCTTGCTTCGCTTCCGAAAGGAAGGTCGGAAGGTAATCCTGGTGATCAATAAACGAGAGGGTCAGACTCACCAGCCCCCCCCTGAGGACATATATACCCTCGGATTGGATGACATCGTGCAGATTTCGGCTGCCCATGGAGACGGAATTCCGCTTTTGAAAGAACTCATTATCCGGCGAATCGAACGGGTCTCCGGGGTAATCGAGAAAACTGAAGAAAACCGGGTCCGACTGGCGATCCTCGGCAAACCGAACGTCGGTAAATCAACCCTTTTCAATGCTCTTTTAGGGGAAAGGCGTTCCCTGGTAAGCGATATTCCGGGGACGACCCGGGATGCGGTCGAAAGTTGGTTGGATCATAACTCGGGTACTTACATTTTGATAGATACCGCCGGTATCGCCCGCAAAGCCTCTCCCCGCGGAGACGTCTCCTTCTATGCGGCAATACGCGCCTGGAAAAACCTCAAAGATGCTCATGTCTGCCTGTTGGTTCTCGATTTGGAAAGCGGACTCACACGACAGGACAAACGGATCGCCCATGAAATTGCGGCAAGCCGGAAGGGATGTCTGGTCTTTCTCAACAAATACGATCTTCGGAAAGAACAGGATCCGACCGTATCTCCGCACTCTTTGATTCGGGATATCCAACAAGAAATGCCTTTTCTCGGATACGCGCTTTACCATTGCGGGAGCGCTCTCGATCCGGCTATTCCCAACCAGCTCCTTCCTGCGATAACCAATATTTCCGAAGGGTATTTTCGTAAAATACCGACCAGCGTGCTCAATCACTCAATCAAGAATATCATCAATGACGCCGATTGGCTTCTGCCCTCGCAAAAACATTTTCGGGTGTATTACGCCTACCAGGAATTCACGGCACCACCCCGTTTTATTTTTTTCACTAATTTCAACGGTACTGACGAGTTCAGGGATGCCCTGGCCCGAAAAATCAGCCGGTTGATCAGAAAAGAGACAAACTGGGAAGGAGTGCCCCTTACAATTGAAATTAAAAACCGATAAGGACTACATCGACTATTTTGTCGGTTATATAACCCTGGAAAAACACTATTCACCGTATACCCGAGAGAACTACCAACGTTCCCTGGAGCAGTTTTCTGAATATCTACAGGATACGGGACATGGTATAACTGGATTGCCTTCGGTAACTCAGGCTGAAGTGAAAGGGTTCCTTGCCTATCTCCAGTCCGTCCGAACCCTCAAGCGGATTTCCCAACTCAACCGACTGGCGGCTTTGAAGAGCTTTTATCGATTTCTGCGGCGACGGGGATTGATCGATCATTATCCCTGTGATGGTTTAGGGAGGCTGAAAGCGGAGAAGAAACTCCCAACATTTCTTTCCTTGCAGGAAATCGTTGTCTTCCTGGAGACCTTGAGAAAACAACAGGAGGAGAAAAGAGACAGATTGAGTGCCCGAAATCACGCTTTGTTTGAGTTGCTCTACGCATCGGGAATCCGGGTGGGCGAGGCAGCAAACCTTAGGCGTAAAGATATTGACTTCAAGCGGCAAACCCTGCGAGTGAACGGAAAGGGTGGAAAGGAACGGATCGTTCCCTTGAACGGGCACGCAGCAGCAGCTCTTCAGGAGTATTGGCATAAGACGCCGGACCCCGAACCTGAAGAAGCGGCTTTTCTCAACCGTTTCGGAAAACCGCTCACTCCAAGGGGAATCAGGAAGGTGCTCAACAAGTGCTGCCTAGAGCAGGGTCTGGAAAAACCGGTTTCCCCACATACCTTCCGGCATACTTTCGCTACTCATTTTCTATCCGGAGGAGCTGAACTCCGACTGGTTCAGGAGGCGCTCGGACATGCCAGTCTTTCCACGACTCAGATCTATACTCATATCAACTGGGAAAAAATGAAATCAGTCTATAATGATACCCATCCCCATTCGGGAAAGAAGGTGGACCTATGGTCAAGACGCGATCGACAACGGTCCTAGCCGTAATCAGAGATGGCCGGGGAACGATGGCCGGAGACGGTCAAGTCACCATGAACGAGGCAATCGTCAAACAGGGCGCACGAAAACTTCACCGTTTATACAACGATAAAATGCTGGCCGGGTTCGCCGGCGCGGGAGCGGATTGCCTCACGCTTCTGGAGCGCTTCGAGGAAAAGCTTAATATATATTCTGGAAATCTCGCTCGATCGGCGGTCGAACTGGCCAAAACCTGGCGAACAGACAAGGTGCTCCGCCACTTGGATGCCCTACTGATGGTCATGAATTCGTCACAAATTTTTCTTCTTTCCGGACGGGGAGACGTCATCGAACCTGATGAAGGGATCATCGCCATCGGGTCCGGTGGAAACTATGCATTGGCCGCGGCCCGTGCTTTGCTTCGTAACACCAGCCTGAGCTCTGAAGATATCGCCCGGCAGGCTATGCATATCGCTGCAGAAATTTGTGTGTACACGAATGACCGAATTGTTGTAGAAAGCGTCTGAAAAAAAGTTTATGGGTAGGCGACGTCACCTTATTTAGTCTGGGCTATAGCCTAATAGTTGTAATGATTCAGGAGGAGTGCATGGATAAGCTTGAGGAGGCTTTAACCCCCGAAGACGTGGTCGGGGAACTCGATAAGTACATTATCGGCCAGGAAGAAGCGAAAAAAAGCGTCGCTATCGCTTTTAGAAACAGAATACGCCGTCAATCGCTTCCGGAAGAGATCGCTGAGGAGATCACCCCGAAAAATATCATCATGATCGGGCCAACCGGGGTGGGAAAAACCGAGATCGCCAGACGGATTGCGAAGCTGGCTCGCGCCCCTTTTCTCAAGGTGGAAGCCACGAAATTTACCGAGGTTGGGTATGTAGGCAAGGATGTCGAGTCGATTGTCCGGGACATTACCGAACTGGCGGTTCGAATGGTCAAAAGTGAAATTACTCAAAAACAGGAAAAACGCGGTCGCGAAGCTGCTGAGGAGCGGATTCTCGATGTCCTGCTTGCCCGGGGAGGCACGTCGGAGGCGCCGGTTCAATCTGATTCCAGGGAGGAGGGCATGGATCATCGGGTCGATGTCGTCTGGACCCGGGATCAGGATTCTTTCAACAGGACCAGGGAAAAGTTCCGGGAACGATTGTTGAAGGGTGATTTGGACGATCGGATGGTCGAAGTCGAGGTTGAGGAAAGCACCGGTCCGATCGAAGTGATGACCGGAGGAGGAATGGAGAGTCTGGGCATCGATCTCAAGGACGTTTTCGGCAATATATTTCCTCCCCGGAAAAAAAGGAAAAAGGTTAAAATAAGGGATGCCCGGGAAATCCTCTTCAATCAGGAAATTCAAAAGATGATCGATATGGAGGAAATCACCCGGGAAGCCATCCGCCGGGTTGAAGAAACCGGAATTGTGTTCATCGATGAAATTGATAAGATCACCGCGGGAGGGAGCCGGGAAACCCATGGACCGGACGTTTCCCGGGGGGGCGTCCAACGCGATCTTCTCCCCATCGTGGAAGGATCAACCGTGCTTACCAAACATGGACCGGTCAAAACCAACCATGTCTTGTTTATCGCCGCCGGCGCCTTTTCACAGGCTAAACCTTCCGATCTCCTGCCCGAACTGCAAGGCCGCTTTCCAATCCGGGTTGAATTATCACCTCTTACCGAAGAGGATCTCTACCGGATCCTGATCGAGCCATACAATTCACTGGTTAAGCAGTATCAGGCTTTGCTGGCTACGGAAGGTGTCACCATTGAAATCCCGGAGGATGCCCTGCGGGAGATTTCCCGAATATCCTTTGGTTTGAACATAAA
>DATIKP010000107.1 GCA_035477455.1 Atribacteraceae bacterium | reverse complement strand
TAGCGGTACGCATTCCAACAAACCCGGCTGACGCCGAACAGATCGCACCGACCAGGAAACAGACAGACGTCATCCACTCGCGGGCAAAACCGAGCACTACAAACATGACCACTACAAAGATCGCTAAAAAAATATACTCTCTTCGTAAAAATGCCATGGCCCCTTCCTGGATGACAGCCGATAGTTCCCGCATTTTCTCGTTTCCGGGATGCGCTTGGTTAATTTGCCTAACCAATGTGTAGGCAAACAAAACTGCGATCGCCCCGGCAATCGGGGCAAAAACAGCCAGATCCATATTGACTCCCCCATTCTTCTGTGCTCATCAACTCAATCAGTATCCCAAAGCTCGCTGTTCGGGTACACTGGCTCACCCCCCGGCGGAGACGCAGCTCTGCCAGGGCAACAGAATGACCTTGTTATACCGGTACCTGTTGATCAGGCGGTACTCGAGACTTTGATCTTGCCTTCCTCTTCGATCACCGCCTGCGCTGCGGCCAGGCGGGCCAACGGAACCCGGAAGGGTGAACAGCTGACATAATTCAAACCCAGCTTGTGGCAGAATTTAATCGATTTTTCTTCGCCACCATGTTCACCGCAGATTCCACACTTGAGGTTCGGGCGGACGGAGCGACCTTTTTGAACGGCCAATTCCATCAGAAAACCAACTCCCTCCCGGTCCAGAATCTGGAACGGTCCTTCTTCGAGAATGCCATGTTCTTGGTAGAAGAAGAGGAATTTTCCCTCAGCGTCATCACGGCTGAATCCGAAGGTCATCTGGGTCAAGTCGTTGGTTCCAAAGGAGAAAAATTCCGCATATTCGGCGATTTGATCGGCAACCAAAGCAGCCCGGGGCACCTCGATCATCGTTCCGAAGCTGTAAGGAACGTTAACCTTCTGTTCGCTTACGACCTGCTGGGCTACTTCATCAAGCTGTTGCTTGAGGACTTTGATTTCATTTTTGTGCCCGACGAGAGGAATCATGATCTCCGGAATGACCTTGACGCCTTCTTTGGTCAGTTGGCAGGCTGCTTCCATGATGGCCCGGACCTGCATTTCCACGATTTCCGGATAGAGAATGCCCAAGCGGCATCCCCGCAAACCGAGCATGGGGTTCTGTTCGTGCAGATTGCGTACAGTGGCCAAAAGACTTTCTTTTTCCTCGAATTCCGGACCAGTCATTCCCTTGATTCGCATGGTGTTCACTTCAACCAGCAGGTCTTCGAGCTTGGGCAGGAATTCATGAAGAGGGGGATCGATCAGCCGGATGGTGACCGGTTTTCCCTGCATCACCCGGAAGATGTCGACAAAATCACCTTTCTGCATCGGCTCGAGCTTGGCCAGGGCGGCCTTCCGTGCTTCTACGTCTTGGGCCAGAATCATCTTTTGGACCGCCGGGATTCGGTCGGGAGCCATGAACATATGTTCCGTCCGGCATAGTCCGATCCCCTCGGCTCCAAATTCAATAGCTTTGGCGGAATCAGCCGGCGTATCGGCGTTGGCCCGGACACCGAGCCTGCGGATCTCGTCGGCCCAGGACAGGAGAAGTTTGAAGTCGTCGGAGAGCTGGGGAGGAATGGTTTTCACCTGTCCCAGGATCACTTCACCTACCCCACCGTCGATCGAGATATAGTCACCTTCCTTGACCGTGACGTTTTTGACCTTGAATTCCTTTTTGTCCAAATCAATCCGTATCGCCTCACAACCAGCCACACAGGGCTTCCCCATGCCTCGGGCGACGACCGCGGCATGGCTGGTCATTCCGCCCCGGCTGGTCAGGATTCCCTGGGCGGCCACTACGCCATGAATGTCGTCGGGGGTGGTTTCCGGCCGGACCAAAATGACTTTCTCACCACTGTTTCCCAATGCCTCAGCTTCATCAGCGGTAAAGGTTATTTTTCCGGTGGCCGCTCCCGGGGAGGCGGGCAGTCCCTTGGCCAGGACTTCGATACGCTGACTCCGATCAACCTGAGGATGAAGGAGCTGGTCAAGTTGGCCGGGTTCGACGCGGCTGACCGCGGTTTTCTTATCAATCAAACCTTCTTTTTCCATATCCACTACTATTTTTATGGACGCCGCACTGGTCCTTTTCCCGGTCCGGGTCTGGAGCATGTAGAGTGTTCCTTTTTCAATGGTGAATTCGAAATCCTGCATGTCTTTGTAATGTTTTTCCAAAGTCCCATAGACCTTCTTAAGTTCATCGAAGGCTTGGGGTAGATCCTGACCCATATCCACAATGGGTTTTGGAGTCCTGATCCCGGCCACCACGTCTTCACCCTGGGCATTGATCAGGTATTCACCATAGTATTCCTTGATCCCGGTCGAGGGGTTACGGGTGAAACCGACTCCGGTACCCGAGTCCGTCCCCATATTTCCAAAGACCATGAGTTGCACATTTACTGCCGTGCCCCAGCTTTCCGGAATTTGGTGCAACTTCCGGTAGGTAATGGCCCGCTTGTTGTTCCAGGAACCAAAAACGGCATTGGCTGCCCTTATCAGTTGGTCGTAAGGATCCTGGGGGAACTCTTCTCCGGTCATCTTCTTATAAAATGCCTTATAACGTTCGACGACCTTCCCGAGGGCATCAGAATCAAGATCCGTGTCCAGCTTGCCTCTCACTTCCACCTTCGCTTCTTCAAGGATCTTTTCGAAGTGCTCTCTTTTGACATCCATAACCACGTCACCGAACATCTGGATGAAACGCCGGTAACAATCACGGGCAAAGCGCCTGTTTCCGGTAAGCACCGCCAGTCCCTCTACGGCCTTGTCGTTAAGTCCCAGGTTGAGGATGGTGTCCATCATGCCGGGCATGGAAGCCGGAGCGCCGGAACGGACAGAAACCAAGAGAGGATTTTTTTCATCGCCGAATTTCTTCCCGGTTTTCTCTACGAGCTTGGCCAGATTTTTTTTGACCTCGTCTTCCAGTCCTTCCGGCCAGGTTTGATCGTTCTTATAATAATGAGTACACGCTTCGGTGGAGATGGTGAAACCAGGAGGCACCGGCAAGCCGATGCGAGTCATCTCGGACAGGTTGGCTCCCTTCCCTCCGAGAAGCATCTTCATCGATGCGTCGCCTTCCCCAAAAAAATACACGTACTTCTTCATCCTATTTCCTCCCTTTCGTTTTTAATACTGCACAGAATCTGTCCCAGAATATCTTTATTGTTCAGATTGGTGATGTCAATCACGATACATTTCAACCGCTGATACACTTCGGTGATGAATAAAATTTCCCGTTTGACGACATTCATGTCCGCCCGCTCGGCCATATGATACAATCCCAGAGCGTTGATCCGCTCACTCCGCAGGCGGCTCAGGCATTCGGGATTCATGGTAAAACCGATAATGGTTTTCCCCGATTTTTTTCCCACCAAGTCTTCCAGATTGTGGGGAAGTGGCAGGTCCGGGTCAAGCATCAAAAAACAACATTTGATACCTTTTGCTGCGAGATTCAGGATAAATTCGTCCCGGTGAGGGTACCACATGGTAAGGAGAACCACGTCGGCTTCGCTCAGGTTCCGCAGGTTGAAGCCGGTACTCTTTTCGAGGACATACTCGAAAGCTTCTATACTGG
>DATIKP010000106.1 GCA_035477455.1 Atribacteraceae bacterium | reverse complement strand
TGACAATTCCTCTTTAACGTGCTTTGCTTGTTTCATGGCGTATCCTCCCTTCGGGGAGCGAGGTGATTTCTTCATAGGAACTTCACCTTAGGATACGCCACCTGTTTTCATTTGGCTATACACAAGTTTTGAGTGTAGCTCAACATGAGGGAAAGAGGAGCTACACATGGGTAAAGAACAAGCTTCAGGACAAAGGGTTAGTGCAGAAAGGTCTTAGGAAGGGGCAACACCGCAAACAGAGGCCACGTGCTCCCTATGTAGGCATGATGCTTCATCAGGATGGTTCTCGTCATGAGTGGGTACCGGGCAAATTATGGGATTTGATCGTAACCATGGATGATGCAACTAATAAACACTATTTCATGTTTTTTGTGGAAGAAGAAGGAACTCAGAGTAGCTTTCAGGGGATAGAAGAGGTCATCAAGACTCATGGGGTATTTGCATCATTGTATACAGACCGCGGCAGTCATTACTGGCATACCCCGGAGGCAGGCGGAAAAGTAGACAAGAGTAATCCTACGCAATTTGGCCGTGCTATGAGACAGTTAGGCATTGAGATGATACCGGCTTATTCCCCTGAGGCGAGGGGACGCTCAGAGAGGGCATTTGGCACCCATCAGGGGCGACTCGTTAAAGAGCTTGCTGTTGCCGGCATTACTGATATGAATGAAGCCAACGCCTATATCCGTGATGTTTATATGCCGGCCTTTAATGATGAGTTTGCAGTATCTCCAGAGGAGGCTGCCAGCATGTTTGTGCCGTGGAGTGGAACTCCAATTGAAGACATCTTATGCGAGCAGTTTGAGCGTACAGTAGGTAACGACAACTGTGTCAGGTTCAATGGCCTGATCCTTCAAATCCCGCCTGATAAGTATCGTTATCATTATGTCAGGGTTAAGGTCAGGGTCCATCGCTACCCAAATGGGGATATATCCATATTTCATGGACACAGAAAGCTGGCCTCTTATAATTCACAGGGAAAGGAGGTCGTCAATAAGAACAAAAAAGCTGCTTAATATCTAAAACTGCAGACTGGACAGTTTATTTGCTCTATAACCGGATAATTCTATTTGTTGACAACACAAAATCTTGACAAACTAACCTGCACTTGATAGAATGAAGCGATGTTAACATATGTTTCTTAACATATGATCCAATGGATAACTGCTCTTTTTGAATGGTTTTCAAGGAGGTATGGAGAGGGATATGGCACAGTTGAAAATTAAGAATCTCCATAAAAATTATGGTGAATACGGTGAGTTTCCGGCCTTGGGAGGTATAAATCTGGATGTGCAGGACGGAGAATTTGTCTGCCTGCTGGGCCCAATCGGTGCCGGTAAGACTACGCTTTTCAGGTGTATTGCCGGATTGGAGTCCTTTGGCGAAGGCGAGATCTTGCTGGATGATCAACTGGTAAACGATCTATCCGCGGGAGAAAGAGACGTGGCTATGGTGTTCGAAAGTTACGCTTTGTATCCCACCTACAGCGTATTTGATAATCTATCCTATCCCCTGCGAGAAAGAGGAGTTTCTAAAAAAGAAATCAGGCAAAGAGTTGAAGAAGTTTCGGAAATCCTGCACATCACTCATACCCTCCAGCGAAAGCCCCAAACCTGTAGCGGTGGCGAGATGCAACGAATTGCTATTGGACGGGCAATTATTCGCAGGCCCAAAATATTTCTCTTTGACGAACCGCTCAGTCAACTCGACGCTAAACTCAGGTATGAAATGCGAACAGAGCTTAAGAGAATCCACCGTGATTTGAAACAAACCCTTCTATATGCCACCCCGGATCAGTTAGAAGCTTTGTCCATGGGTGAGAGGGTGGCCGTAATTCGTGAGGGGCGACTCATGCAGTACGATACGCCGCAGCAAGTCTATCTTCATCCTAAAAATCTTTTCACCGCGCAATACGTCGGCGATCCAGCCATGAATTTTGTCGAGGGATCGGTTTCCACTTTAGAAGGTTTAACCCGTATCAGGACGTCAAATATGAAAATAGAGGAAAAGATGAAGCGAGGAAGGGATTTCCCTCATCACCGATCACCCTTTTTAGTGGAGATGACGGTGTTGACATTGATTAGTGCTGTGCTTAGAATAATAAAAGTAGGGAGGTTCTTTCTTCGGTAGTAGAATTTTTCTCACGAGCAATTACTCTTTATAGTAAGGGGGTGATCATCGGAACAGGGTACGTTCGGCGTGTATGGTTTCATTCTTGGCCCGGTAGCGGTGCAGAGAAACGACTGCGCTTATCTCTTCCGAGCATTCTTCGCGGAACGTTATCCGCAGTCATCTTACCGGTGGGGCGTTGCAGAACCCTACCTGCCAGGGCAAGTCAGCCGGTCCGGTGGAGAAGGGTCTGGTTTTCTCCAGCCGGTGGTGCTGGGAAGCGTTCAAAAAACAGAAATTCGTCGTTTAATTCGCAAGGGAGGTTTGAAATGAAGAAACTGCTTTTGGTTATTATGGTCTTGAGCGTTGTTCTTCTCACTGTTCTTCCGGCGATGGCGCAACAGTATACGATCGCCACTGTGGTCAAACTTGATGGGATAGCCTGGTTTGAGCGGATGCGGGAAGGAGTGGCGCGCTTTGCCGAAGACACCGGTCACGACGCCTATTTGATTGGCCCTCCCCGGGCGGATGCGGCGTTGCAGGTGCGGATGATCGAAGACCTGATCGCCGCAGGGGTCGATGCCATTTGCGTGGTTCCGTTCTCCCCGGAGACGCTGGAGCCAGTTTTGAGAAGAGCCATGGACGAGGGGATTGTGGTGATCTCCCATGAAGCCCCGCTCATCCAGAACGTACACTACAACATCGAAGCTTTCGAAAATAGGGCCTTCGGCGCCCGGCTGATGGACTATCTCGCCGAATATATGGGATTCGAAGGCGAGTACGCCACCATGGTGGGCAGTCTTACCTCGACTACCCATATAGAGTGGGTGGCCGGCGGCGTCGCGCGCCAGCAGGAAATGTATCCGAACATGACCCTCGTGACCCCGACCCCGCTGGAATGCTATGACGACAAGACCCGGGCCTATGAGAACATGCGGGAACTCCTGAGGACCTTCCCGAACCTGCGAGGGGTTCAGACCAGCGCGTCGACTGCCGCGCCCGGTTCCGGTCTCGCCGTTGAAGAGCTCGGCCTCCAGGATGTGGTGTCCGTAGTCGGACCGAGCCTGCCCTCGATCGCCGGTCCTTACCTGGAAGGCGGTGGAACCAAGCTGATCGGTTTCTGGGATCCGGCCGATGCCGGCTACGTGATGAACAAACTGGCGGTCATGGTCCTGGAAGGCCAGGAAGTGACTGATGGTATGGATCTCGGGGTTCCCGGCTATAATAACGTGCGCCTGGTCGATCACGTGATCTTTGGAGAAGCCTGGCAGTTCGTCACCGTTGAGAACATGGAGGAGTTCCCCTTCTAAGGGAAGCGTTGGTAGGCTGGAGCGGCGGGGGT
>DATIKP010000105.1 GCA_035477455.1 Atribacteraceae bacterium | reverse complement strand
TGACAATTCCTCTTTAACGTGCTTTGCTTGTTTCATGGCGTATCCTCCCTTCGGGGAGCGAGGTGATTTCTTCATAGGAACTTCACCTTAGGATACGCCACCTGTTTTCATTTGGCTATACACAAGTTTTGAGTGTAGCTCGCGGAGAGGGACTCGATTCCCCCGGCTCTGGGCTAAGCTGTTCACTCTTTTTGTGTTTTCCCCTGGTGGAAGAAGAGGTTTTGAAACCACTTGAACTGGGCCAGGATCAACAGCACAATCGCTACCACTAGTATCAATGATACCGGCCGGGTAAGGAATGGGACAAAACTCCGGTGCACCCAGAAGGCCCGCCGCAGGTTTGCATCGATCATTGGACCGAGAATCACCCCTAGGACGAAAGGGGCCACCGGATACCTGAGCTTCAACAGCACGAAAAACAGGAGGCCCAACACTACCATGACAAAGACATCGAATATACGGATATGGATAGCGTAGGCCCCCATCACCGACAACACGGCGATAATGGGCATCAGGATGCGAAGCGGTGTATCCAGCACCTTGATGAAAAAGCGGGCCACGAAAACTCCACAAATGGACAGCGCCAAGGAAGCCATGAACAGGATTCCTCCCATTTCCTGGATAAAACCGGGAAATTCGAAACCGAGCATCGGCCCCGGACGCACGCCGTGCAAAAGGAGGGCTCCCAATAGAACCGCTGTCGGAGGACTCCCCGGGATAGACAACGTGAGCAGTGGTATCAGCGCTCCCCCGATAGCGGCATTATTGCCGGTTTCCGCCGCAACCACCCCTTCCACAGACCCCCGACCGAATTCCTCCTTTTTCCGGCTCATCCCCCGGGCGGCGAAATAGGACATCCAGGCACCAATATCCTCACCCACCCCGGGAATAATCCCCACCCCCGTCCCAATCAATCCCGAACGGATCGCGTTGGGCAACTGGCGTAAAAACTGTGACCATTTGGGGAACATGCTGTCAGAGGTGGGGATACGGGGTGGCAGGGTAAGCTTCAGATTGTCCAGGATCTGGGGAATGCTGAAGACCCCGATCATGGCTGGGACGAATGAAATCCCGATCATGAGTAGAGGACTACCAAAGGTAAACCGGGCGTATCCATGCAGTTCGTCTATGCCGACAGTGGAAAGGAGCATACCCAGGAAACCGGCGATCCAGCCCTTGATTTTTAGATCCTCCCCGGCCACGAAACCGGAAATCAATACTCCGAAAAATCCGAGTAGGGCATACTCGGCCGAGGTGAATAGGAGGGCGAACCTTGCCAATTGCGGGGCGATGGTCATCAGCATAATCAATCCGAAAAGGGTACCGAAAACGGAAGCCATGCGGGTGATCCCGATAGCAAAACCAGCCCGGCCCCGGGTAGCCAGCGGATAACCGTCCAGGGCAGTGGCCGCCGCCGAACCGGTCCCCGGAATATTAAGTAGTATAGCGGTAATCGAGCCTCCATAAATCGCTCCCACATAAAGGCTCATCAGGATGACAAGAGCTATCTCGGTGGGCAGGCCATAAGTCAGGCCGGTGAGTAGGGCGATACCCATGGTCGCAGTCAGGCCGGGCAACGCCCCGATGATGATCCCGAGGATGTTGGCCAAGAACAGGGTCGTCAGAGTGACCGGGTTGGTGATGATGTTTACAATCGATGAAATGAAATGTTCCATAAATCTATCCTCTTACGGTAATGGAATTCTGAAAAGGTTTCCAAATAGATAGGTGACACCCACGGACACGGCAACGGAAATAACGGCCATGGTATACCATGCTGCCGCTCGCACCACGAACATGGCTGAAAAAAGGTAAATGACCGTGGCCACGGCGAAATGCAGTCGGCCCAACAGCACGAAGATATAAAGGAGGAGCAGGCCTACCTCGGCCAGTAAAATCCAGAATGCGTTGGAAGCTAGCACGTTCCTCAGCTTGTCCAGGTAGGTACGATCCAACCCCCCGCTTTCCCGAAGGGTGGTAACCATGAGGGAAAGAGCCATGATCACGATACCAGTCGAGAGGATAAAAGGAAAGACGCCGGGGGCGATAAACCACCCCACTCGTTTCACCCCCGGCAAATCCACAAAAATCATCCTCACGCTTTGAACGAGCATCCAGGCCCCAAACCCCAGCAAGACAAGTGAAGCGACGAAGTCGTGTTTTCGCAGTTCCTTCTTGCTGTCCGACTCTTTCAGGACAAATCACCTCTTCTCATTCAAAGGGGTTGGGGATCCCAAATTCTTCCGGTGACACCCGGGCCAATCCTTCTTCCCAGAGTAACCAGGCAAAGATTGCCTGCTGTCGCTTCGCCAGCTCTCGGGCTTTTTCTCCAGAATATCCGTAAAGGGTGGATGCGACTGTTTCGGCGAACCGTTGTACTGGTTCCTTCTGCATCGCTTGATGAAACGCTTCGGTCACTTTTTCCAAGATCTCAGGCGGCGTATCGGACGGGAGACCAAATCCGACAAACTGCAAAAGAGGCATGATTTCAACCAGTTCTGGTACGTAATCGGTGATGGGCGGGATGGTCATGCCGGCGAACTCATGGGGCTTGGTATCATAGATGGCCAGAGGCCGTAATTCACCCGCTTTTAGAAATTCGGATTGTTCTCCGAGCCCGGTCCAGACCACGTCGATCTCTCCGGCCAACGCCGCCACGATGGATGGATGGCTCCCTGGATAAGGAATGAACTCAAGATCATATCCTCCGTATTTTTCCAGGGTAAGATACTGGATATTCCAGATACATCCCGGGATGGAGGTTGCTATAGTCAGTCCTCCCGGAGAGGCCGCGACGGCATCGAGAAGCTGCTGAAAATCCTCAAATGGTGAATCTTTTCGAACTGAAATCACCCCCGGGGTACCGCCCACCAGGAACAGCTCCCAATCCTCTGCGGTGGTATGGTGTGCTCCCAACACCGCCAGCCCCAAAAACCCTTCTGAGGCACCGTACCAAATATACCCGTCACGAGGGGCCGACCATACATAGGCGGTTGCTGTTCCACCCAGGGCACCAGGCATGTTGGAGACCACTACTTCTACTCCGAGGTAGGGTTTGATCGCTTCGGCGATAGCCCGGTTACTCAAATCGGTTGACCCACCGGCCGCCGAGAATACAATGATATTGATCGGCCGTGTCGGCCAATCCGCGCCAAACGCGACCCCGACCGACAGAGACATCATCAAAAGAGCCACCAGCAATCCCAGCACATACTTTTTAATCATGGTTTTTTCCTCCCAATACATGAAGTATTATTTTGTGACCGCCATTTGGGCGGCTTCCAATAATGTTTTATAAAGATCCTCCGCCCGGTAGGACTGGAGGTGCACCGAAGCGAGCTTCAAAGTTTCCTCACCAGTATTGCGAATTTGCACGACGTCTCCCGGTTCCACATATACAGCGGTATCGGCTTCGATTGGATACTCGCGGTCATTACAAATAAACACCCCCTTTCCGTAAATGATATAGATGAGCTCCAACCGATTTCGCACTCTCCGGTCGGTGGAACTGCCAGGGTCAATCACCGCCGAGATGAGACTGAGTTCATTGACTCCTTGACGGTCAGAACCGAAAACCATTCTCACTGTTCGCCGGTAGGGTTTTGGAATAGAAACTCCCGGTTCATCCCAAACGTAACGTATTTTCAAGCCCTTTATCCCCTTTCCCGCGGCATGTTTTAATCCACTATACCGAGACGTTGCCGGATAAAGTCCAGCGAAGTTTGGACTATTTCTTCCACTGCAGCAAGCGGCTTGATCTCGTCCAGGGTATCGAACCGAGACCAGTTCCGGCTTTCGAAGAAGTAAGGAACCTCAACGGTAACCGGGAGATGGCGGTGGTCTTCGCGAAGCATTTGGCAAATAGGATCAAAGCTAACTAGTCCTTGACCCACCGCGCAGTAGTGCAAACGGTCATCCTGTAGGCAGGCGTCCTTGAAGTGTAGATTTGAGCAGTACGGCAGGGCAACATGAAAATCTTCGGGGAGATTGATATTCCCCCGCTGTGAATAGAAAATATTTCCGGTGTCGTAGGTCAGCCGGACCTGAGGTGAGCCGATCCGTTCCATAAGTTTCCCGGCATCCTGTCCCGTTTCAAGTATATCACCGGGCATGGCCGTCTCCAGCCCCACTATCAGGTCTAGAATTTCCGCCTCCCGGACCACTTCTTCCATGTACCGGTAAAAATCATCCGCCCTCTCCCGCGGTCCCTGGTTGGTGGAGATGATCTTCGCTCCTATTTCCCGGGCGAAGCGCATCTTCTTTTTGAACAAGGACACCTCTTCCGCTCTCACCAGGTACATGTGGCCGCTGAAAGTCACCGCTTCCAGGCCATGATCGGTCATCATTGTCCGAATTTCCGCGCTACGGCCTAAGTCCTCTTCGCTGATGTGAGCCAAGTAAGCATTACCCTTGAACGTAGCGGGGGGCTTGATAAAGTCCAGATCAACGTAACGGATTCCCAGCCGGGACAAACTCTGAAAAACCGTGACCAGATCATACCCTTTGTACAGGTTCGCCCCCACGCTGACCGGCCATTCCATAGAAATTCCTCCCATCTTTATTTATCACAGCACTTCGTCGTAGAGGTAGCGGAGAGTCTTGTGTGGTGTATCGTCAAGAATATTTCGTTCGATCAAGACATGATCAATCTCTGCGGCTTTTTTCTCCAGAACCCTGGAGAGATGGATGCTGGTGGCCAGCACTTCCGCCGTATCCCGGTTTTTAGGCGTGACGTCAAGGGCGATCCAGCCTTGGTAAGCGGATCGCACCAGGTAATAGATGAATTCGAGATACCCAAGGAGATTGCGTCCTCCCGAGATCAGGTCCCAATCCCAGTTCCCATCATTGTCATTGATATGTACGTGAAACAAGCGACCCTCCCCCTGAAGAAGAGCCAGGGATTCGGCCGGGTTTTCTTTGGCAAAAAGAGCATGCCCTGTGTCCAACGTCACCCCGACGTTTGTCAACCCCGTTTTACAACAGGTAAACAAGGCGCTGTGCACGTTTGACAACAGATACTGGGCCAGCGGTTCAGCCCCCTTGTATTCAAGACTCAACCGTATATCAGGAAAGGCGGTAGCCGCCTCTCGGACACCCTCGACGAAGTATCGCCAGGCCCGGGAATAATCCATCTCGAAGTGGTAATCATACCCGTCCTGCAGAGGACACACGGTTACGAGATTCGCTCCCAACTCACGAGCCAGTTCCATGCCCCGAGAAATATATTCGACGGCCTTTTTCCGGGTATCACGTGATTCGGCCGATAAAGAACGGCGATTCCAGTGAGCCTCTCCCTTGATGTCCACATTGACTGCGGCGGGAAGCAAACGGTAGTGCTCCAGAAGTTCTTTAGTCATGGAAAGATCTTGAAAATCATAGGGATACACGAGTTCGAGACCATCGACCCCTTCGATTGTCCGGGCGAGAGCGAACTTATCTTTCAGGTTTCGGGCTTCATGATAAAACTTGAACCGGTCTTTAAGCTGCCCCAAAAATCCAGAAATAATCGCGTATCGAAAACCCATCGAGTCATCCTCCCTCACTTTTGAGTTTCAATATATGGCGCAAAGTCCTTTCCAGGTGAACAGCCATGCTCTCCACGGCACCAACGCTATCCCGCTTTTCCAAACTTTCGAGGATTTTCATGTGTTCCGGATAGGTTTCCTCCGGGGGCCGGAGTAGTCCCTTTAAAAGACCTTTTACCATAAACCCGGAGCGGATAAGGATATCGGCCAAGTCGCGGCTGGGACAGGTTTCGGCTAGAGATATATGAAAGGTATTGTCCATCCGCCGGTATTCTTCATCGCGATTTTGAGCTTGCATGGCACGATCAAATCCCGACCGGAGGCAGGCGATTTTCTCCCGGGTAATGACGGGGGCAACATACTTACAGGCCAGCTTTTCCAGGGCGATTCGAATCTCCCAAATCACGACCATCTCATCTAGAGATAGCTCGCGGACGAAGACCCGGTTAGTGTCTTGGCGAACGACCAAACCGTCGTTTTCCAATTCACGGATGACATGCATAACCGGAGTACGGCTGATGCCAAGCTTCCGGGCAAGTTCATCTTGTACGAGAGGTTGACCGGGTTCCAACTCACCATCCATCAATAACTGTCGAACCCGCTGGTATGCCTGATCAACCAGGGTGGTCTTTTTGATTTCCAAAGGGGTTTTCATATTGTATACAGTATACTGTATACAATATGAAATGTCAATGGCCCGACTTACTTCATTCTTTCTCCTCTCAAGAACTCGCTTAAGATGTCCTCTTTCTGAAACCTGCTGTATAAAGGGGGTAACCCAAAAAGAAGGAGGCCCCGCATTGGAAGGAGGACGGTTAACGTTGAATACAAAGGAAAGGACCCGGCTGGCCTGCCTGTGCGACGCACGCAGACAGGTCATTCTGGCCCGGGTACCGGAAAAGAACATGACCATCAGGGATGGCTTGCCGATCTGGGGCATCAGTTAGCGGCACACCCGGGATCGTGTAACGCTACCGGGAAGTAGGAGATACCAGCCTCATCCACCGCCCTCGCGGTCGGCCCTCTGCCCGGGCCAAGCCTCCGACCTTCCAGGAGAAGATCTCAGACCTCTACCGGGCACCCTATCAGGGCTTGGGACCCCAACCCCTTGACCTCCGAGAAGCCGGCCGGAGCACGACTCTCTCATTGCTCATGAAACCCTGCGGCGCTGGTTGCTCGCCCAGGGTCTGTGGAAGAGAAAACGAAAGAGTCCCCAACACCGGCAGAGGAGACCACGCAAGGAGCATTTCGGAGAGCTGGTCCAGCTGGACGGGAGCCACCACGACTGGTGCAAGAACCAGGAGCAGGAATGCTATGAACCTCACCACTGACCACTGGGTGGTCCGCTACTACAACCGCCTCTTCCCGATCCTTCCCTCGTCGACCTGTCCCCCGGCCAAACAGCGGCTGACCGTCCAGGAACACCGGGCTGGGACCATCTCCCTGGAAAGCCTCTCTTTGTTCCTCGTCGCAAGAAGCCTACGGATAGGACGGCTCGGGAAATTATATGTTGTTTATGGAGAGGAGGTATCTCAAGAGGACATTTTAAAAGAGCTAAAAAGGAGGACATTTTAAAAGAGTCTTGACAAAATTGCGAGCTTCTCTTGACATATGTGAAGTCTATACGCAAACTGATTAACGATCTTGACTGAATCCGGACACCTGGGTACAGTATAAGCACCCGGCGTCGCTTCGCTTCGAATCCTGCTGGAATCACAGAAACAGGTGGCCGCTTTCAGCGAAATAGGCAACCACCGGGTGAGGCAAAACGAGCTCAGGATCTGTGTTGCTGCTTGTAACGAGCGAGAAGATGATCAGACAAGCGAAGAAATTCGTTCATCCGGCTGCGAGGTAATCTCGGGAATCGGAGAGATGGAAGAGAAGCGCATTGGTGGAAACTACGGTCGGTAGGTCATACAGCGTCTGAGAGAAAATGCGGCAGTTGAAAAAGAGAGCTACGATTATTAGGGGAGGCATTATGGCGAAGAGTAACCAGGTTATTCCCGTGGCCAGAGGCGATGGTATTGGTCCGGAGATCATGGATGCATGTCTGTATATCTTGAGGGAAGCAGGCGCTCGTATTGAGCCGAGGTTTGTTGAGATTGGCAGGGAGGTATATCTTGCAGGGTATACCGCGGGCATTACCGAGGAGACCTGGGACATCCTCAGAGAACACAAGGTGTTTTACAAGGCTCCTATTACCACCCCCCAAGGGGAAGGATTCAAAAGCCTTAATGTTACGGTTCGCAAGGCACTCGGTCTTTATGCCAATGTGCGTCCGGTAGTCAGCTATCATCCTTTTGTACCGGTAAATCATCCGGGCATGGATGTGGTGGTTATCCGTGAGAACGAAGAAGATCTTTACGCCGGAATCGAACACCAACAGACACCCGAGGTTGTCCAGTGCCTCAAGTTGATCTCGCGTCCGGGTTGCGAGCGTGTTGTGCGCTATGCTTTTGAATACGCCCGCGCCTACGGCCGTAAGAAGATTACCTGTATGACGAAAGACAACATCATGAAGCTCACTGATGGGCTCTTCCACAGGGTATTCGATGAGATCGCTCCCGAATATCCGGAGATAGAGAGTGAGCACTGGATCGTCGATATAGGGACGGCGAAACTGGCGGACACACCCACCAGCTTTGATATGATTGTGGTGCCCAATCTTTATGGGGACATCATTTCGGACATGTTAGGGCAGATCGCCGGATCGGTAGGATTGGCGCCCGGGGCAAATATTGGCGATGATTACGCCATGTTTGAAGCCATTCACGGTTCTGCTCCCCGTCATGCCGGGAAGGGTATAGCCAATCCCTCCGGCTTGCTTCTTGCCGGGGTGATGATGTTGATCAGCATCGATCAGGCAGATGTCGCCGAGCGGGTTCACAATGCCTGGCTTAAGACGATCGAAGACCGCGTGTGGACCTACGACTTGGTTAGAAGGGCAAAGAATACGGGTGAAACAAGATACAGCGAGGTCGGCACCCGGGAATTTGCCAAAGCGGTAGTTGCCCGGCTGGGTCAAATGCCTGAACTTCTCAAATCAGTCAAGTACGGTGGGAAGTCCATTGGAATTCGGAGAGCGCAGTTGACCGACGTGCGTGACGCCATGATGCAGCTTGACGGCGTCGATGTATTTATTGGAAATGGTAAGCTCTCTCCGGATGAACTTGGCCGGAAATTGGAAAAGCTCGCTGAACCCAAATTTCGCCTGATTATGATCTCCAATCGTGGACAGAAAGTGTATCCGGATGGTTACCCGGAGACCTTTTGTACCGACCACTGGCGTTGCCGTTTCCAGGTGCCCGAGGGGTCTCCTCGCCTGACGCATGCCGATATCCGATGGCTGTTGGAGGCCATTGAGCAAAATAACCTTGAGTGGATTAAGCTTGAGAATCTCTATTTGATGAATGGCCAGCGGGTATATACCCTCGGTCAAGGCCAATGAAGGCAGCCTTCCTCTAAGGCGGCTTGAGGGATTACGGTGATGTAACCTTAACCCCGGGAGAGCCGGTTGAAAAGCTGACCTTGGACTGGCGAAAGAGCAGTGGTATCCAGTTATCGGTGCCGGGTGTGTACGATAAAATGGGCAATAGCCTGTGAGAAAAGAGAATCTTCACCCATCACCGATTATCGATTGTTTCAGGGTATATCCTCTTACTTAGCCTCGGGCTTGGCCATCAGGGCCAGGATCCCTCCGATGATCAGGAGAATTCCCGGGACAACATAACCGACCAGGAGGACAACAAATCCGAGAATGCCGCCAATCAACATCAGGATGCCCGATAATCTCTGGTTTTTATTGACTATCGCAGCGCCGACCAAGCCGACGATGGAGAAGATCAGGCCGCCGATTCCGCTCCCTATGGCCAGCCGACCTACGGCGGCACTCATCTCTTCCAGTTCTGCGGGGAGTTCACCGTTTTCAGTGAGGACTTGAGTGGCCAAGTTGGCTACCGCGCCAGTCCCGATAGCTAAAAGTGCGGTCACGATACCAATAATACCACCGATGATTCCGAGTATCATTCCCGCTTTCTTCATGTATCCCACCCACTGAACAGATTTACTGGATAAAAATTTTACCAGAAATTGGATCGACAATCAATAGAATCGGGACGAAATGGTGAGAATATGGGATATTTAAACCGATATATCTAAGGGAAGGCCATATTTTCTTTTTTGGCTTGACATCACTTCGTCCTTTGGCTATATTTATTCAGGCATAACCGACCATACAGGGGTGGTATGCCGGTGTAGCTCAGCTGGCAGAGCAGCTGATTTGTAATCAGCAGGTCGTCCGTTCGAGTCGGATCACCGGCTCCATTATACGGGGAGGTACCTAAGTGGCCAAAAGGAGCGGACTGTAAATCCGTCGGTATACGCCTTCGAAGGTTCGAATCCTTCCCTCCCCACCATACGACTTTAATGAAGCCTGCGTAGCTCAGTGGTAGAGCGCATCCTTGGTAAGGATGAGGTCATCGGTTCAATCCCGATCGTAGGCTCCATTTCTTTTTTGTTTTAACCGAGAGATTCGGGATTCCGAAGGGTAGCCGGCACGCGGTGAACACGGAACCGAGCTTGATTGAGGAAGAGGAGGATACCTATGGCCAAGCAGAAATTTGAACGCAAGAAACCCCACGTCAACG
>DATIKP010000104.1 GCA_035477455.1 Atribacteraceae bacterium | reverse complement strand
GGCTCCTCCCCTTTCACCGGTTTTGGAGACCGATCCTGCCCGGGTTGAAATTCCGTTGCGGCAGCATGCCGGGGAAACGGCCAAGGCAGTGGTGAGGGCCGGTGAACTGGTGCGGGAGGGAACCCTGCTGGGAGAAATCCCGGAGGGTATGCAGGGAGCTCGGACACATGCCAGCATCGATGGGCGGGTAGTCTTGGTGGACGAAGAAAGAGTCATCATCCAAAAAGAGAATATCGGGTGAAAAATGGAAATAACCGTTTTGGGAGTTCTGGAACTTAACAGTATCGCGGTGGGCATAAAGGTGCTGGACAGTATGGTTAAGGCGGCCCCCGTTCGGATCATCGACGCGAAAACCATTTGTCCGGGTAAATTTTTTGTTCTGGTCACCGGAACAGTCGCGGAAGTCGATGCCTCATTGACTGCCGGGAAACGGGCTGGTGAGGGGTACTTGGTTGACGAACTCTTTCTGCCCAATCTTCATCCCCAGGTGGTTCCCGCCGTTTTGGGGGCGGTACCGTGTGAAAGATGGGACGCGGTCGCCGTGGTCGAGTCGTTTTCGGTCATAGCCAGCATCGAAGGCGCGGACATATCGGCAAAAACCGCCGACGTACTGGTGAATGAAGTCCGGCTGGCTACCGGGATGGGCGGAAAGTCTTACTGGAAAATCATCGGGGACATCCATGAGGTTACCTCCGCCGTGGAAGCCTCGGTTGCGGTGGTGAGCCGGAAAGGCTTGTTGTGTAAACAGGTGATCATACCCAATCCTCATCCTGATATTCGGCCGTTTTTTGTGGTGTAGGGAGAGTTTTTTCTTGTTTGACGAAGACGTAAGTTGATAATAAGCGGTCCTGTTTTCGATGGGGGAGGAATTTCATGCTCCGGACCATGCTGATTGCCGGGAACTGGAAAATGCATATGAATCGCCAGGAAACTGTCGGATTGCTCCGGGCGCTCCGAACGGAAATCCAGGACTTTGATCAATCCAATGTCGAACTGGCGGTTTTCCCTCCGTTTACTTCATTGGAGACTGCCCTGCGAGAGCTTGCCGGATGCGGTATCGCCCTGGGGGCCCAGAATGTCTTTTATGAAGAAAAGGGAGCCTTCACCGGTGAGACATCGGCGGCAATGTTGATGGAAGCCGGTTGCCGTTATGTTCTGATCGGACACTCGGAGCGCCGGACAATTTTTGGAGAAAATGACCGTACAGTCAACCAAAAGATGAACATTTGCCTAAATAAAGGTTTGATTCCCATTTTGTGCGTCGGTGAAACCGGAGAGGAACGCTGGGCCGGGAATACGTTTGCCGTTTTGAATGGGCAAATAGTGTTTGCTCTGCAGGGAATCGAGGAGGAGCTGCTCGAACGCGTTGTCATCGCTTATGAACCGGTGTGGGCGATCGGTACCGGGCTCGCTGCCGGTGGGGAGGCAGCCCAGGAGGTGCATACCTTTATCCGGCAAACTCTTGCTGATTTCACCTCCCCGGAAACGGCGGCAAAAGTTCGGATTGTCTATGGAGGGAGCATGACGCTGGCTACCGCCCCCGCGCTCTTTTGTCAGCCCGATGTCGACGGCGGATTGATCGGGGGAGCGAGTTTGGACAGCAATTCCTTCTCTCGTATTTACTTGGCGGCTCGGGCGGCGGCCGGGGGAAGAAGGTAAAAAAGCATGACTCGTTTATATGGCAGATACGGCATACGGGGTCAAAACAATGGAATGGAATGAAATCGATATCCGGGCGATCGTCGAGGGTGTTTTAGGCCGGCTGGAACCGGGGGCTGAGAAGCAAGACGAATCCTTGGTTCTTGTAAAGCCTGCCTGTGCGTTGCACGCAGACGGGCAGGCTGAAGCGGCGGACGGATTGTTCGCTGATATCGATCGGGCGGCAGAGGCCGCTCGCAAAGCCCAGGAAGAACTGATGGAGATCCCTCTGGACCGGCGGCGGAATATGATTCGGGCCATCCGGAAGACGATTTTGGCTCACGCTGAAGTACTTTCCATGATGGCTGTAGAAGAGACCGGCTTTGGCCGGGTAACGGACAAGATCGAAAAACACCGGCTGGTGGCCCTGAGAACACCCGGAGTCGAAGACCTGGATCCTTCCGCCTTTACCGATGAACATGGCATGACCCTGGTCGAGCGCGCTCCCTATGGAGTGATTGGTTCGCTGATTCCTTCGACCAATCCGACGACAACCGTTGTCAACAATACGATCAGCATGATCGCCGGGGGGAACGCGGTAGTGTTTCATCCTCACCCTGGGGCGGTGAAATGCTCAGGTCATGCCGTCTCTTTGGTCCAGCAGGCTATCCGGGAAGCCGGGGGACCGGAAAATCTGGTCACCGCTCTAAGTGTTCCTTCTTTGGAAACCGCCCGGGCAATGATGAAATATCCCGATATCCGCCTTTTAGTGGTGACCGGTGGTCCGGCAGTGGTGAGAGAAGCTATGGGGAGCGGGAAAAAAGTGATCGCCGCCGGTCCGGGCAATCCACCGTGCGTGGTGGATGAAACCGCCGATCTGGTCAAGGCCGGCCGGGATATTGTGCGGGGAGCCGGGTTTGACAATAACATTGTCTGTATCTGTGAAAAGGAAATATTGGCTGTAGCCGGGATTGCCGACAGGCTGCAGGAAGAGATGAAGAAAAACGGCGCCTTCGCCCTGAATCGCACCCAAATGGAAAAAATCACCCAGTTGGTGCTCAGTGATCCTGGCAAACCCGGACAAGCTGGAACGGTGAACAAGGCCATGGTGGGGAAGGACGCCGGGTACATCGCCAGTCATATCGGGCTGAACGTCCCCGGGGATATCCGGATTCTGTTTAGTGAAGTAAGCGCTGATCATCCCCTGGTCTGGACCGAACAGCTCCTGCCGGTAATCCCCTTGGTTCGTTTTGCTCATGTCCAGCAGGCTATGGAATTCGCGGTGGAGTGCGAACACGGATACCGGCATACCGCCGTGATGCATTCCCGAAACATTGCCAACCTGTCCCGCATGGCCCGGCTGATGAATTGTTCGATATTCGTGAAAAACGGGCCCAGCTATAGCGGATTGGGCATGGGCGGGGCCGGATTTACCAGTTTCACCATAGCCAGTCCCACCGGGGAAGGGTTAACCCGGGCCCGGACTTTTACCCGGGAAAGACGGTGTACTCTGGTTGATTATTTCCGAATTGTCTAAAAAGGAGAACAGGATGCGTCTGGGTAAAGTAATCGGTTCGGTGGTCTGTACTCTGAAAGTTGAATCGTTACAGGGAATCAAGTTTCTCCTGGTTCAGCCTTTGGATGAACGCTTGGAGCATTCCGGTTCACCTCTGGTGGCCTGTGACCTTGTACAGGCTGGCCGGGGAGATATCGTGTTTTTCGAAGCGGGCCGGGAGGCGGCGATTGCCCTTCCCAACTGGTTTAATCCATCCGATCTGACCGTAATGGGAATTGTCGATCAGGTCAACGTGGGGGTTTGACATGATTGTCGGCCGAGTCATCGGAAACGTGGTTGCAACCCAAAAACTGGCGGTCTTGCGTGGTTTGAAATTAATGATAGTGCAGCCGCTGGATAAAGACGCCCGACCTCAGGGAAAAAGTTTGTTGGCTTTCGACACGGTACAGGCCGGGGAGGGAGATACGGTGTTGGTGCTGGATGAAGGGAATTCGTCGCGCATGATTCTGGCCGATCCGGCAGCGCCGGTTCGGACGATGATTGTCGGGATCGTCGATGAAATCCAGGTTGATGATAAAGAGGAGAGCGTCCGGTGAATAATCAATCCCGTATTATCCAGAACGTGGTCAGTGGTCTTTACGCCTCGACGGTCGACAATCTCCCGGAGGTTGAACCGGTGAATTGCTGCGATCAGGTGAAACGGGTAGCGATCGGTTCCGACCATGGGGGATTTGCGGTTAAGGAAAGCTTGAAAAAATATATGGAAGGTCTCGGGTACCGGGTTTACGATGTGGGAACCCATGGCACCGAAAGTGTCGATTATCCGGATTTTGCCGTGAAAGTAGCTCGCAAGATCACATCGGGAGAATGTGAACGAGGGATCATGATCGATGGGGCAGGAATCGGTTCTTGTATGGTGTGCAATAAAGTGAAGGGGATACGGGCGGCTCTGTGCTATGACCGGAAAACGGTAGTTAACAGCCGGGAGCACAACAATGCCAACGTTCTCACCCTGGGGGGGCCGCTCCATCCTCTCGATGAATTGTGTGAAATGGTTAAGCTCTGGCTGGAGACCCGTTTTGCCGGTGGGAGGCATTGGCCCCGGATCAACAAGATGATGGCCGTGGAAAGGAACAGATAGATTTTTATGAATGATTTTATACTCCTGCAAAGGCGAGGTTTTCAAGCATGAACCAACAAGAGTTGATCGAACGGATTACCCGGGAAGTACTCAATAAGCTCCGGAATATTCCTCCGGAGAAAGCCATGGACGATGACGGGTCCCGCCGAATACCGGCAGACGGCCTATCGCTGGCCCCGGCAGACCTCGCCTCCTATATCGACCATACCCTCCTGAAACCCGACGCCTGTCTTGCGATGGTCGAGAAGCTTTGCGAGGAGGCCGTACAGTACCGTTTTTTCTCGGTTTGTGTCAATCCTTACTGGGTTTCTTTTTGCGCCAGAAAACTGCGGGGTACGGGTGTGAAAGTCTGTACGGTAGCCGGGTTCCCCCTGGGAGCCAGCGAGAGCCGGAGCAAGGCCTTTGAAGCACGCAACGCCATAGAAAACGGAGCGGATGAAATTGACATGGTGATCAATGTGGGAGCCTTGAAAGCGCGGGATTTAAAAACGGTCGAGGAAGATCTGCGCGCAGTCAGGCGGGCCTGCCGTTCGACCACCGTCAGCAAGGCCATCATCGAGACCAGCCTCTTGTCCGATGAAGAGAAGGTGGCAGTATCACAGCTGATCAAGAAAGCGGAACTTGATTTTGTCAAAACCTCGACGGGATTCGCCGGTGGCGGGGCGACCGCTCACGACGTAGCCCTCATCCGCAGGACCATAGGCCCAAAGATGGGGATCAAGGCCAGCGGGGGGGTCCGCACCTATGAAGATGCCCGTTTGCTGATCGCTGCCGGGGCCACCCGGTTGGGAACCAGTGCCGGCGTGAAGATTGTGAGTGGGTAAGGGAGTAGATCATGGATAAGCGGGGTACCCATACCTGGGATGAGGTCATAAAATTGATCGCTGAAACGGTCAGCCAGGAAATGACGGAGGGAGTTTCCCCGGCGGGGTCTTCTTTTTCCATCCCCGTAGAGGTATCCAACCGCCATTGTCACCTGAGGCAGGTCACTTTCGAGTTACTGTATGGACAAGGCCGACAATTGACTCCAATGCGCCATCTTTCCCAACCCGGGGAATTCGCCAGTCAGGAAAAGGTGGTGGTTGTCGGGTCTGGTATGCGGGTCCTGGAAGGCGTGAGGATTATCGGACCATTCCGGGAATACGATCAGGTGGAGTTGTCCCATACCGACGGGTATGCTCTTGATCTCGCACTCCCCGTTCGATTGTCCGGTGATATCGCCGATACTCAGCCGATTACCCTGGTCGGGCCGGTTGGAGTAGTCACACTGAAAGAGGGAGCTATCCGGGCAGCACGGCACATACACGTGAACATTGCCGATGTCGGCCGCTATCAGGTGAAAAACGGCCAGAAAGTCGACGTCGAGGTAGCCGGACCCGGTGGAGTGATTTTTAAAGAAGTCATAGTGCGGATTTCACCCAATGGAAAACTGGCCTGTCACCTGGATACCGACGAGGGCAATGCCGCTGGGATCAGGGGAACGGGTTTTTGCCGGATTCTTTGCTGAATGGTCTTTACCTTACAGGAGGTAGTGAATGAATAAGTTGATGAGGGCGGTTGAATTGCAGGCTCCCGGAACCTTGCGCTGTGTCGGGAAAGAAATACCCGGCCTGGAAAAATCCGGAGATGTAATCGTAAAAGTAAAGGCTTGCGGCGTATGTGGTTCGGATATTCAGCGGACAATGGTCAAAGGGGCCCACGTTATGCCCATCGTCATTGGACACGAATTTGCCGGAGAAGTGATCGAAGTGGGTAAGGGGGTTCAATCGGCGAAGCCGGGTGACCGGGTGACGGTTATGCCGTTGGTGCCCTGTGAAGACTGCGATTACTGCCGGATCGGGGAATATACCCTGTGCGATGATTATCTTTACTATGGATCACGTATCCCGGGAGCCATGGCCGAATATATCCGGGTGGATGCCGAGAATGTCTTGATCCTTCCGGAAAACGTCGATTATGAAATGGGCGCGATGACCGACCCGGTGAGCGTTGCCTTGCATGCCGTCCGAAAAGCTTCGGTGGAACCCGGACAAACCGCGGTGGTTTTTGGTTTGGGGGCCATCGGGCTTATCACTCTGCAGTGGCTGAAAGCGGTGGGCTGCGGGTCCATTTTTGCCGTGGACATATTCGAAGAAAAACTGGCGCTGGCCCGGGAGCTGGGAGCCGACTTCACCATTAACGGAAAAAATGGCGACGCAGTTCAGGACCTTTTAGCCCATACTCAGGGCAGGGGGGCAGACATCGCGATTGAACTGGCCGGCAACAAAATCACCCAGGTCCAGGCCATCCAGTCCGTTGGGAAAATGGGCAAGGTGATCCTGTGTGGCATTTCCTATGACGATCTTTTGCTGCCCAACCAGGCCGTCAACGCTATTTTGCGTGGGGAATTGATTATCAAGGGATCCTGGAATTCTTCGATTAGCCCACTTCCCATCAACGAATGGAAAAGCGCCCTTGCTTTCATGGACAATGGCAAAATAAAGGTCAAACCGTTGATCAGCCACCGGGTGAAACTTGAAGATTGCCAGTCGGTGTTCGAAATGATGTTTTACCAGAAGGAAGTTTTCACCAAGGTGTTGTTCGAGCCGGAGTTGTAGGAATCTTTTAGGAATAGATGCGATGGACACGGTTAAGGAAGACAGTGTTCTTGAGGCGATTGTGAAGCCTTGAAGAAACATTGACAAAAGATGCCTGGGTTGCAGTCTTTTACCGACTTGATATTGAATGAACAGGTATTGTTCCCTCAACAATGCTATCAATCAACTCTTTTGGAGAAGAGATTTTTATTCCATTCAAAGAAGGGGGTTTTTATGAGACCGCTCAAGTTTGGAGTTGGTTTGTGGTGTATGGGTTTTTCGGCCGACCGGTTTATTCCTAAAGGATACAAAAATATGGGGAATACCCGGGAGCAGTTGGAGATGGTATCTCGGGTTGAAGGGGCAGAGGCGATCCAGATCCATTTTCCTGATGACTTCCTGGGATACGAGAACCGGGAGGTGTCAAAAATGGTCGATGATTTTGGATTGAAAATATCGACCATCAATGTCAATCTGTTTGGAGACCCCATCTTCCGGTATGGAGCGTTTACCAACGCTGACGGGAAAATCCGCCGCAAGGCTATAGACCTGGTAAAAAGGACGGTGGACACGGCCCGGGAAATCGAATGCGGCCATGTGGAGATGTGGCCGGGGCAGGATGGATGGGACTATGTATTCCAAAGCGACTACACATCACTTTGGAATTGGACTGTCTCGGCGATTCGGGAAATTACCGAATACGCTCCCGACCTGAAACTCTCTTATGAGTATAAACTAAAAGAGCCCCGAATGTACGTACTGGTTTCCAATGTGGGTAAGGCGCTCTATCTTACCGGTCAGGTGGGAGCCGGTAATTTCGGAATCGCCCTTGATTTCGGTCATGCCCTGTTATCCCGCGAAGCCCCGGCTGAAGCCTTGTGTCTGCTCAACCGGGAAGGTAAACTCTTCAACGTTCACATCAACGATGCGTACGGTGAATTCGATGATGACTTGATTGCAGGGACGATCAATGTATGGAGAGCGGTTGAGTATATCTGGTATTTAAAACAAACTGATTATGATGGCTTTTTCACCCTGGATCAATTTCCTTTCCGCGAGGACTCCGCACGGGCCTGTACGGCCTCTATCCGCATGCTTAAATCCTTGGAGAAGATTGCAGACCGCCTGAACACGGAAGAAATTAAAAGGCTGCAGAGTGACAGCAACATTATTGATCTATTGGATCTTCTGCGTAGACAAGTCTTGGAAGGTGAAGGATCATAATATATGATAAATTGAAGGGGGGGGATACTATTCGATATGACAATCCTGTTGTTTTAATCTAAAGAGGGTAGCAGGTCCAGGTATCTTTGTGCGGGCGATCATGAACAAAAGAATCTTTTTCAATCGAATGTTAAGGGAGGAAAGAGGATGAAACGGCATTCCAAGTTTTTCTCTTTATTCGTCATGGCGCTTTTTATAGTAGCGGCACTCGGCGGTTCTGCCTTAGCCGATAGTAATCTTCACTTTGCGTTTGTGACCAACGTGGTAGCGGATTTCTGGAGCATTGCCCAGGTAGGGGTCAGTCACGCGGAACGGGACTTTGGAGTGACCGCCGAGCTCCATATGCCCTTTGACGGGAGTGCGGCCGAGCAAATTCGCATTTTGGAGTCAATGGTGGCCAAGCAGGTTGACGGTATTGCCGTCAGTGCGGTCGATCCGACCCACATGGTGGACTTTCTCAACGGTGTCGCCGAACAGACCATCCTTATCACTCACGACAGTGATGCCCCGCTCAGCAATCGGATTGCCTATATCGGTACCAATAACTACAAGGCAGGAAGAAGGGCTGGACAGGTCATCCAGGAGATTCTTCCCGATGGCGGAGAAATCATGATTTTTGTCGGAAAGCTCGACGTCCAGAATGCCATTGAGAGAAGGCAGGGCATTATCGACGAGTTGCGCGGTGAACCCGACGATAAACGCTTTACCGAGTCGGATCCTATAGGAGAAGTGATTGCCGGAAACATCACCATTCTCGATACCCTCACAGACAATGTGGACATGGCCCGCGCCAAACAAAACGTGGAAGATACCCTCATTCGTTACCCGGATGTCGACTGCCTGGTAGGCCTTTGGAGCTACAACGGTCCGATGATGATATCCGCCGTGGGCGATGCCGGTTTGTTGGGGCAGATTCCCATGGTAACCTTCGACGAGGAGATCGAAGTTCTCCACGCTTTGCAGGCTGGCTATGTTAACGCGACCATCGTGCAGGATCCGTATAATTTCGGTTACATGTCTATAAAATTGATGGCGCAGATAGCCAGGGGAGAAAACCCCGATATCCCCGAAGATGGCATTATAGATGTCCCGGCACGGGTAATTACTCCGGAGAACGTTGATGCATTCTGGGCTGACCTGAGGGAAAAACTCGGCCAAGAGTAGCCAATTAATTCTTTAACTCATACTCATGCCGGGCTGAAGCTCGGCCCGGCATGAGTCACCTGAAACATTGATCCGGTATGGGTTTTTATGATGTGAGGTGAGGGTATCTCATGGACGGAAAACAACGAATTCCTTTACTGAAAATGGTGGGAATCAGCAAGCTTTTCCCCGGAGTGCAGGCCCTGGACAGGGTTAACCTGGAGCTTTATCCGGGGGAAGTCCTGGCCTTGGTCGGGGAGAACGGGGCCGGTAAAAGTACTCTTATGAATATTCTTGGGGGTTGTCTTCATGCCGACGCCGGTAATATTTTTTTAGACGGAGATAAGATCAGCATCAACACTGTTCATCAGGCGATGGAACTGGGGATCGCCTTTGTTCACCAGGAACTGAACTTATCCGGCAACCTGGATATCGGGGACAATATTTTTCTCGGCCGGGAACCCCGTAAATCCGGCCTGTTGAAGCTGGTGGATAAGGATCGGGTTAACGAAGAAACCAGCAAAGTGCTCAAGCGGATTGGGATGACTTGTTCTCCCACCATCATCGTGAACAACCTGACCATCGGCCTCCAGCAAATGGTGGAAATCGGTAAAGCACTCTCGATGAACACCCGAATCATCATTATGGACGAACCCACCAGCAGCCTGTCTCAGAAAGAAGCGGAACAGCTGTTCAGGATTATCAGGGAACTAAGGAGTCAGGGTATCTCCGTTATCTATATTTCCCACCGGTTGGGTGAGGTCAAAGAACTTGCCGACCGGGTGACCGTGCTACGTGATGGAAAGAATTCAGGGAATTTAGCTCGCGAGGAAATCAGCCGGGAAGCAATGGTAAAGCTTATGGTGGGCAGGGATACCAAGAATTTTTACCAGCACCAGTACCATTGCGGTGAAGAGCCGATATTGGAAGTGAAGGACTTAATCGTACCTTCTCATCCGGGGCATCCCATTAGTTTTAAGGTTTGCCGGGGGGAGATTGTGGTGATCGCCGGGCTGATTGGAGCGGGACGTACCGAGCTGGCTCACACCATTTTTGGGATTGATCAGCCCTTGGGCGGGGAAATTTTGCTGAACGGACGATCAATTTCCATCAGAAACAGCGGGGACGCCATTCGTAAGGGGATTTGCCTGGCGCCGGAAAACCGAGCCCTACACGGCCTGGTTCTGGAAATGGCGCTGGAGGACAACGTGGTGCTGCCGGGGCTCTATCAATATCAGTCCATGGCTTTGGTCGATAGGGAGAGAATAACGTCTGTCACACGAGAAATGGTCAGACGGATGAACATTAGAACACCTTCTCTCATCCAGATTACGGGGTGTCTTTCCGGTGGAAACCAGCAGAAAGTCGTTTTGTCAAAATGGCTTTCTCTCAAGCCGGAAATCCTCATATTGGATGAGCCGACCCGGGGCATTGATGTCGGAGCCAAGCAGGAAATCTATTACCTGCTGGAAGAACTGGTTGCCCATGGTGTGGGTCTTTTAATCATATCCAGTGAAATGCAGGAAGTATTGGGCATTGCTGACCGGATTCTGGTCATGCATGAAGGAAGGTTGACCGGAGAACTGCTGCCTGCCGATTTCAGTGAGGAGGAAATCGTCAACCTGGCGACAGGAGGTGAGCGTTCTCCCAGGCAACGGGAAGAACCAGAAGAAATTTTAGTGGCAGGAGGCGGGAGGACACGTTCATGAATAAAACATTTAAACGGGAAATAGGAGTATTGAACAACAAACTGATTGGCATTATCCTTTTACTGGTGTTTATGATTATCATCACCAGTTTTCTTGATCCCAGATTTTTAAATCCTCTTAATATCAGGAATATATTGCGATGGACTGGTCTGTTTGGAATATTGAGTTTAGGGGTTACCTTTCCCATCATTACCGGGGGGATCGATCTATCGATAGGATCCGTCGTCGGTCTGACCGGAACCCTGTTTCCTCTGTTTATTGTCGGGTACTCCATGAACATCGGGCTTGCCTTTGTCCTGGTATTGGGGTTGTCGCTTTTAATGGGACTGGCACACGGCGTATTGATCACCAAGTTTAATTTCCAGCCATTTATTGCCACTCTGGTTGGTCTTTTTATATACCGCGGGTTGGCTCGAGTTGTCACTCGGGACGTGCCCCAAGGGTTCGGTGGGGGACGAGATTTTGCGAGTTTGAGATTTGTTGCCCAGGGGAGGATTCCGAGCGCCTTCTGGTCAGATGCTCCCCAGAACATTGCGGATTGGTCAATACCCATGCCCTTCATTATTTTAATTATCCTGGCCATTGTTTTTTCCATTTTCCTCTACCGGTCCATCTATGGCCGGTACCTCCTGGCGCTTGGCTTTAATGAAAAAGCGGCTCGTTTCAGCGGAATCAACGTCAACCGGATGAAGACCGTCGCCTATATCATCTCCACCATGTGTGCCGGATTTGCCGGCATACTTTTTGCTTTGGATCTCAATACGATTCAGCCTTCGGCTATGGGGAACGCTTGGGAACTCTACGCTATAGCCGGGGTGGTCTTGGGAGGGGCCAGTCTCCGGGGCGGGGAAGCCAATATTCTCGGAGTGGTGATTGCGGTGGTCATAATCCGGGCTCTCTTTAACATGGTGAACATCTTGGGATTGGCGACCCAACTGGAGTTTGCCATCCTTGGGATTGTTATCTTGTTAGGAGTCATGATGGATGAATATTTGAAGAAAATATCGGCCAGGCGGATGAGGATCGAGGTTTCCTTGTCTTCCCCGGATGAAATAACCCAGGTCAAGGCCTGAGGATTGGATGGATAGAGGAAAATATCGATGAGAGGAGAGCGTTGATGAACAGTTTTACATTCTACAACCCGGTACGAATTATTTTTGGGCCGGGAGAGATGGACCAACTGGGCCGGGAAACGGCTTCCATCGGAACCAGGGTATTGTTGGTGGAGGCACGGGAAGACGGTCACCTGGCCAAAACGGGTGTCTATGAGCGGGCGAGATCACTTCTGGAAGCGGCGGGAGTACAGGTATTCGAACTGAAGGGGGTTCTACCCAACCCCCGTCTTTCACTGGTTAAAAAGGGTGCATCGATCTGCCGGGAAAACAAGGTGGACGCGGTGATCGCGGTAGGGGGAGGAAGCGTCATCGATACTGCCAAGGCGGTGGCTGTTGCCGCCCTCGATGATGGAGATGTGTGGGATTTCTTCCTTCTCAAAAGGAAAGCAAAAGGAGCCCTGCCCCTGGGAGTGGTTGTGACCTTGTCCGCTACCGGTTCGGAAATGAACGTCAATTCAGTCATCACCAATGAAGCGACCAACCAGAAATATGCAATTCATTATCCATTCAGTTTTCCTCGTTTTTCCATCATCGACCCGAAACTACACGTATCGATACCTTTTCATCATATAGCATATGGAGCGTACGATATTTTTTCCCATGTGTTGGAAGGATATTTCGATGACTGTCCGGATACCCCTCTCCAGGACAGGTTGGGAGAGGGTATTCTCATCACCACCATGGAAAGCGTAGAAAGAATTCGGAAAAATCCCGACGATTTGGGAGCACGGTGCAATCTGGCCTGGTCTGCCACCTTGGCTCTCAATGGTCTGCATGATGCCGGAAGAGGCAATCAGCCCTACGATGCTCATACCATTGAACACGAACTCGGTGCCAGATATGATGTATCACACGGGGCGGGGCTGGCGATTGTCCAGCCGGTCTGGCTGCAGCACGGGGCCCGTGAAAATCCGGCCAAATTTGTCCAATTCGCCCAACGGGTTTTCGGAATTTGCCCGGACGGGAAAACAGACAAAGAAGTTGGGCAGGAAGGTATTAACGCTTTGCGCTCTTGGGCGAGGGGGATCGGTTGTCCAATTACCCTGCGGGAAATCGATGTTCCTCGTGATGATTTGCGAGGGCTGGCGGAGGACATTGTAAAAAATCCGGAAGGCCGGGAATTAGACTCGGAAAAAGTGTATGCGGTTTTATTGGACTGTTATGAAGATTGATTGCAAAAAAGAATTGATGGTGAGCGAAGGGGAGTGAAGTCGTGACTTACCTGATTGGTTGTGACCTGGGGACTACCGCCACCAAAACAGGCTTGTTCGATGAGAATGGTAAATTGCTGGCTATCAGCCGCCGGGACTCCCATCTTATCTACGGTAAAGACGGAAGCGTTATCCAGGATCCCTATGAAATGTTACATTCCGTGGTAGAGACCGTGCGGGAAGTGATGGATAAAACCGACATCGATCCTTCCCAGGTCGCCTCTGTGGCTTTAGATGGACAGATGGCCGGAATTATGGGTGTGGCGGAAAACGGTGAGCCGGCAACCCCTTATGATTCCTGGCTGGATATTCGGTCGGCTCCCTATGCCCAGCGTATGAAAGACCAGGGAGAAGAACTCATCATTCGGCGCTCGGGCATGGGTCCCAGCATCAACCACGGGCCAAAGATACTGTGGTGGAAAAACGAGCACCCGGATATCTACCGGTCTATTGCCGGATTCACTATCCCTTCGAGCTGGGTGGTGCAGAAATTCGCCGGTCTTTCCGGCGCGGATACGTTTATGGATTATAGCAACCTGATATTTTCCTGTTTCTCTGATATAAAGAACATGACCTGGGATAAAGAGATCATTGCCCGTTTCGAGGTCGATGAAGATAAGTTTCCCCGGATTGTCAAACCGTGGGAAGTGATTGGCCAACTGGAAAAACAGTGGGCGGATAAGATGGGACTACTTCCGGGAACCCCCCTGGCGGCCGGGTGCGGAGACCAGGCGGCCAATGTTTTGGGCGCGGGGGTGGTCGAGGAGGGAATGGCTTTTGACGTTGCCGGAACTGCCTCGTGTTTTGCGCTCAATGTAAAGAAATTCGCCCCCGATGTTCGTCATAAAACCCTTTTATTCCCCCGTTCGGTTCTTCCTGACTTTTATTTTCCCATGGCTTACATCAACGGAGGAGGCATGGATCTGGAATGGGCGAAGAACGAGTTATTCCGGGAGTATGCCTCGCTTCCCGACGCCTTTTCCCGTATCACCGCCGAAGTGGAAAAAACCTCAACTGAGCCTACTCGGCTTGTTTTTCTTCCCCACCTGCGAGGGAGAAACTGTCCCACTCAACCGTCAATGCGCGGAGTATTGGCCGGCTTTAGTTGGGATCATAAGAGAGAGCACCTGTTCCGGGCAATCCTTGAGGGTATTGCCTACGAATACGCCTATTACCTGGGCGTATTGCGGGAATTGATCCCGGACGCCTCCTTCTATGAAGTCAGGGTGGTGGGAGGAGGAGCGAAGTCCTCCTTCTGGAATCGGATCAAAGCCAGCGTGCTTGGGATACCCTATGTCGAATTGGATCGAACAGAATGCGCCATTTGGGGAGCCGCTCTGGTAGCCGGGCATTCTGCCGGGGTTTTCTCCGATTTGGCCGGTAAGTCATCCGCGACCGTCAACCGGGTCAAAACCTATCCACCGGACGAGGAATTGAGTAAGACTTATGAACAAATAATACCTT
>DATIKP010000103.1 GCA_035477455.1 Atribacteraceae bacterium | reverse complement strand
GGAGAATGTCCAGGCGTTGCTGGACTTATGTGTCCAGACCGGGCTGCGCTTCGCCCGGGCGCAGGTCGACGCCGGCGCGGACCTGATCGGGGTGGGCGATGCCGCGGTGTCCATGATTTCTCCCAGGATCTACGAAGAGTTGATCCTCCCCTACGAACAAAACCTGATCCAGGGCATCCACGACATGGGCTGCCGGGTCAAGCTCCACATCTGCGGCAATACCACTACCCTCTTGCCCTTGATGGCCCGTACCGGGGCCGACATCATCGACCTGGACTGGATGGTGGACCTCGCCCTGGCCCGCCGTCTATGCGGAGATTCCATTATTCTGTGCGGAAACGTCGATCCCGTCTCAGTGGTCCTCCAGGGTACGCCGGAAGATGTCCGCCGAAAATCCATCGAGTGCTTCCAGCAGGCGGGAATGCCCTTTATCCTGAGCGCCGGCTGCGAGATCCCCGCCGCCACTCCGGAGGAAAACCTCCGGGCCCTGTGTGAGTCAGTGCGGGAGATGACTTGAATAACGCTTCACCGGGTGCCTTCAACAGACTTTCTGTGTTCTGAAATCAAAATCTTCTTACCCTCCGCCGCCGAGGCTTTGATCGCTTCCATAATCACCTGGACCAGGTACCCGTCATAGAAATCGGCGGCATGAGGCTTGACCGGTGTATCGTTGACCACACAATTCAGAAAATGCGCCAGGGCGTGGACGTGCCCGTACTCCCAGCCCGAGTTGTGACCGGGCGGCAGGATGAGAGACTGCAGGGGATGACCGGGGTTGGTGACCGAGACATTGGAGAATCCCCGGGTTTCCGGATGAACTTGTTCGTGGAGGTACACCTGGAGATGGTTGAGGTCCTCCAGATCAAAAACCATACTACCCAATGAGCCGTTGATCTCCCAGGTCAACTGGTTTTTCCGCCCGGTGGAAACCCCGGAGGACTCCAGACTCCCTACTGCTCCGTTTTCGAATTCGAGCAGAGCCAGGTTACCTTCATCCGTTTCCACCGGCTGGCGGCTCCCCTGCCGGTTGCACCGAGTTGCGTGAAAAGTTTTCACCAGGCCGCTGACCGAACGGATCTCTCCGACGAGATAGCGGGCCATGTCCACGATGTGGCTGCCGATCCCCAAAAGCACCCCCGATGCCGTCCCCGAGGCGTACCAGACCTGTTCCATCACCTCATCAGACAGATGGCCCGATTCCTGCAGATAGCGGGCCCGGAACTGGTATACCCTGCCCAGAACACCCTCTGTCAGGAGTTGACGGGCCAGACGTACCGCCGGAATAAACCGGTAGTTATAGCAACACATGTGTTTGACCCCGGAACGCTCGGCCTGGCGCCACATCCGGAAGGCTTCGGCGGCGGTCAGGGCCAGGGGCTTCTCACACAGGACATGTTTTCCCTCCCGCATAGCGGCGATACTGGGTTCGGCATGGAGGTCATCAGGAGCGCAATTGTCGAATACCTGAATACGGGGATCGCAGACTTGTTTTTCCCAGTCGGTGTAATACCCCAGAAACCCGAAGCGGCGGGCGGTGTCCCTCACCCGTTCGGCGTTTCGGCCGGCCATGGCCACCAACTCCGGAAAACAGGGAGGGTCGGCATACGTGTAGGGGATCTTGCGATAGCCGTTGGCATGGACTTTGCCCATGAACCCACACCCCAGAATGCCCACCCCCAGCCGGGGTTCCGAAATGTCCCGGGGGGTGATCGCCTCAAATCCGGGAATCGGCATCAGCGTCCTCCGGAACCGTCACGGTATTTTTTCAGATACTTGATACTCTCCTCAACCGCGGCGTCCTCTTCCCCGAAATCAGGATGGAGGTAATCGATTTCCACAGCCAGAAGGTCATGGTAGCCACCCTCTTCGAGCGCTTTCAGCAGGGCGGGAAAATCGATAATGCCCCTGCCGATGGGCACACAGGCAAAGAAGTACCAGTCGGCCGGATTCCCTCCATACAACGGCAAAACATCCTTGATGTGGGTGGCGACGATCCGTCCGGCAAAGGCCCGGGCGACATCCACCGGGTTTTCTCCGTTCCGCAGGGCATTACCCGTATCCATGGTGATGCCGAAGTGGGGAGAAGCGACCCCGTCGACGATCTCGAGAATCTCCCGGGAGGAAAAATCGAGATGGTTTTCGATACCCAGGGTAATTCCCCGGTCCTGGGCCTGGGGGGTGATCTCCCGGAAAAGCCTGATCAGCCTTTCGATCTGCGGACCATGGGGCTCGTGCCGGAAGGCCAGGCTGGAACCGACCACCCGCATGACCGAGGTCCCCAGGATTTCGCAGAGCCTTAAGTGTTTTTCCAGGTCCTTCATCATTTCCGGGCGACTACCTCCCTCAAAACCGTCCGGATGTCCCCAGGCCAGGAGCACCTCAAGCCCGGTTTCATCAAGAGATCGGCGGATCGCCTGAAGACCCGCCTCATCCTCCGGGAGAAAACAGGTCTCCAGGGAGACCCCATCCCCTCCCAGCTCTTTAGCCCGTCTGATCACTTCCGGAAATGTCATCCGGCGAGAGGTGGTTTCCTGGAACGGATAGATTTCTCCCAGGTAGCGGTGGTAACAATAGCTGTCGATGCCGATTTTCATTGCTTCTTATGCCTCCTTTTCCGATTTTCCTGATCCGATTTGAAGGCTCATATTTGCCTGTCCTCTATAGTAGCACAAACCTCATACCCATACCGCACAAGAAACTTTCGCTAAGAAGCCTGGTCTAAGCCGGCTCAAAATGTCGGCTCAAAATGTCGGCTCAAAATGTCGGCTAAATCTGACAAAAGCACTCACCGATCAGGTGGCGTTTTTTCGGAACGGATCCCTGGCAAGAGGATACCCGGGGGTCTGGCTCGCTACCCTCTACCGAGAAGATCCGCTATGAGGGAGGGGACTTCTCTTGAGATATGCTTCTTTGGTGGTTGAGGGAAAAACTCATGATCCTGATGTGCGGATATATTGCGTAAATAACCTACGTGTCTGCCTCGCAAGCCGCCTGCAGTCCTTGACTCAACTTCCAGATTTCCTCGGCATTGGCTTTATCCCTGGAAATTTCCCCCTGAATTTTGCCGCGGCACATGACTAAAATCCGGTCGCTCATTCTGAGGACCTCGGGAAGCTCGGATGAAATCATAATGATCGCCTTGCCCATAGCCGCCAATTCCCGTATCAGATTGTGGATTTCCACCTTGGCTCCCACGTCGATACCCCGGGTCGGTTCGTCGAAAATCAGGATCCGGGAGTTGGTCGCCAGCCATTTTGCCAGAACCACCTTTTGCTGGTTTCCGCCACTGAGATTGGCCGCGATCCGCCAGATATCGGGTGGTTGCAAGTTAAGCTGCCCGGTCAGGTCCGAAACGTGCTCGGTCAGATTATGGTCATCAATCAACCCCAGGTGACTGTACTGAGCCAGCGAAGCAACTCCCACATTATCCCGGATGGGCAACTTCAACACCAGGCCTTGGGTTTTTCGGTCCTCGGTACAAAAGCCGATTCCCAGTCTGACCGCTTGATAAGGAGAATTGATGGTCACCGGCTTACCGTTGAGGAAGATATGGCCTTTTTCCAGGGGATCCGCTCCAAAAATCGCCCGCACCATTTCGGTCCGACCCGAGCCGACCAGCCCGGCGATTCCAAGTATTTCCCCGGCACGCACACTGAAACTGACGTCTTTCAGGTCTTTACCCCGGGTCAATCCTTCCACCCGCAATACCTCTTCGCCGAACGTCCGCTCTTTGCCGGTGTACTCGTCGGCGGATAGTTTACGCCCGATCATTTTGCTGATCAGTTCTGCTTCGTCGACTTTGGAAATTTTTCCACTCCCTACCACCTCTCCATCCCGCAGAACCGTATACCGGTCGCAAATGGAAAGGACTTCTCCCAACTGATGGGATATGTAGACGATTCCTACCCCCTGCTCCCGCAAGCGCCGCATAATCGCGAACAGGTTTTCGACGTCTTTTTCGGTCAACGCCGCGGTTGGCTCGTCCATGACCAGAACTTCGGCATTCTCCGAAAGAGCCTTGGCGATCTCCACCATCTGCTGCTGAGCCACCGATAACTGACCAACCGGCACCTCATAATCGATATTCACGTGGAGCGACCGGAATAGCTTGTCGGTTTCGGCATACATGCTGGGTGCGTCGATCAATCCGCGGTACCTCTCGATCTCTTTTCCCAGGAAGATATTTTCCATGGCGTTCATGGGTGGAACCAGGTTTCGCTCCTGGTAGATAATGGCGATCCCGGCTTTCCGGGCAGTCAATGGATCCAGGTGCTCGAGCCTGCGCCCCTTCAGGATTATCTCCCCGGAGTCACAGTTTTCCGCTCCGCTCAGGATCTTCATGAGGGTCGATTTCCCAGCGCCGTTTTCACCGATCAGAGCATGTATTTCCCCGGAATCCAAAGAGAAATCAACGTTTTTCAACGCCTGGACCCCGGGATACTTCTTATTTATTCCCTTCATCAAAAAGAGCATAGCAAACCAACCTCTCTACAACACTCTCTCCTCCCTCCGAAAAAACCGGAAGGAGGAGAGAGTCGATAAACGGTGTCAAACCGGTTTATAGGTCTAAGCTAAAAAGCAAACGGATCCGAATCAATAGGTGAAATAGGTATCAGGTTGATCTAACCTTACGAACTCGTGAATATTTTCCGGAGTTACATTTGGAACATCCATGGCGATGATTTTTTCTACTTCTTCACCCGCCAGTATTCTCATGGCGACATCGACAGTAAGATCCCCCAGGGCCAACGGATAAAGAGCGGTAAAGTGACCGTCCCCTGCTGCGATCGCCTTCAAAAAACCGTTGTTTCCGTCAACGGAAGTAACCGGAAATTCTCCCCGGCGCCCGGCCGCTTTCATCGCTTCGATCGCACCGACAGCCATTTCACCGGCATGGGTGATCAATACATCGATTTCCGGTTGGGCCATCAGGATGTTTTCCATCACGGTTCGGGCATCAGCCCTGCGGTACTCTCCCGGTTGGCGGGCGACGATTTCGATCCCCGGATACTGGTCCAGAATTTCCATGGTCCCCTGGTCCCGGGCACGGGCGGATCCGGCAGCCATAAGTCCTTGTATAATAGCCACTTTACCGCGCGGTTCGCCGTACTTTTCTACAAGCATATCAACCGCTGCCTGGGCGGTCCGCCGGCCCAAATCCACATCATCCACCCAAACAAAAGAGGTGAATTTATCTGTGGCCACATTCCGGCCGGAAACGACGACCGGAATCCCCAGATCATACACCTGCTCAACCACAACGGCAAGAATTTCCGGAGTCGAAGGGCGAATGATCAGAAGATCCATACCTCTGGCGAGCATATCCTCGACGTCGGACAACTGCTTAACGCCGTCGTCTTCTCCGTCGGCATACATATGGGTCACGTTTGGCAGCGCATCCAGCAAGTCATATACTCTCTGGGCATATTGCGCCGCCCAAGCATTACCCCTGGAAGCATTACTGAATCCGATGACGAATTCTTCCGCTCCCGCCGCCCCAGCGGCCAATCCGACCACCAATACCGCAATCAAAACCGCCCATAAAGATACACGTTTCATGTATGCGTTCCTCCCATTATTTTTGATTATGCTACTCTGAAATGCCAAATCCTGTTTCCCTACACTATAACACTTACACTCCAGTATCAGCCAACCAATCAAAAAAGATGCCTCACCTCCTTTGTGATTAAGTAGCATCCTTTCCCTGATAGATTAAACGGTCTTTTTCCTCTGCATGATCACCGCTCCCAGGATGATCAGTCCCTGGACCATGTCCTGCAAAAAAGCGGAGACGTCCAAAAGGTTCATCAAATTACCAATAATAGCGATGATCAGTACTCCGGCGATCGTTCCGCTGGCGCCGCCCACACCGCCGGCGAAGCTGGTTCCACCGATAATGACCGCGGCGATGGCGTCCAATTCCACGCCTACCCCCAGCCGGGGGTCTCCAACTGTAGTGCGTGAAACCTGCATCAACCCGGCAAATGCCGCGGTCAGCCCGGCGATCACATATACTGTGGTTTTATAGGCGTTGACTCGGATCCCTGACAGCCGGGCCGCTTCCTGGTTTCCGCCGATAGCGTACAGGTGTCTTCCGAAAGTCGTCTTGCGCAGGATAAATCCACAAACGGCAAAAACCAAAACGAAGAGAATCACAGGAACGGGAAGGGGGCCCACAAAGCCTTCCGAAAGGACTCGAAACTCCCGGGCGACCAGTCCGAAGGGAGCTCCCCGGGTATAAAAGAACGCCAGTCCCAGAATGGTAGTCATCATGCCTAACGTGGTAATGAAGGGATCGGTTCGGAACTTGGTGATCAGAAGGCCATTGGCCAATCCAATACCCATCCCCACACCCAGCACCAGGAGGACGACCGGCACGATCAACTCCCGCTGACCGTTCATCAATCCGGCGGCCAGGCAACTGGCCAGTGAAAGGGTCGCTCCGGCCGAAAGATCAACTCCTCCGTTTCCGGAAATGATGACAAAGGTCATACCCACACTGATGACTCCCAGCGCGGTGACCTGTCTCAAAACGTTAAAGATATTCCGAGGATTGTAAAAAGCCGGCGATAGAATGACTCCTATTATAATCAAAAGAAGCAGAGCGATGAATAAACCAAGGTTGGGCCGTACTAACCGGTAAAGTTGCGCGGTGCCGTTTTTCGCGCGTATCGTCGCACCATTTTTCTGAACAGAAGCCATATACCCTCCCCAAAATATTAGGATCTACCACCGCTTAAAAATAACATATTAGCATATATTTACCGGAAGTGTGTAAAGTTCCCTAAAAACGCCCCATTCCTTGACCTCTCGTCCACTGCCACACAGAGTATAACCTCCTCAACACAAGAGCAACGCTTTGTCCAGTCATGATGGTTTACCGAGAACTGACGGGAAAGAGGTCTACTGGTCAATACAACTCGAGTATACCGATAAAACTCGGCAAGATCAAGTCTATAACCGAGATATCTCATAGGGTCCAAATCTGTCTTTTCTTCCCCCGGTCTCTACCAATCCCGGTCCGCTTGCCGAGTACCGCATTCCGGTCCATCATGTTTCGGAAAATAGGAACTGGCCGGTAGTTTACCAATCACGGCCAACGGGTCTTGAGAAAGGCCAACCCTTCCCGGGCGATATAATCGCTGTCGGGAGCCATCGGCCGCCAGATGGACGCCGCCCGGGCGATTTCCTTTACCCCGGGGACGAAAGACTCGATAACCAGGGAACCGCTGTAGCCGATATCTTTCAACGCCTCGAACACTCCGTCCCAGTCGATATTTCCCTCACCGGGAGTTCCCCGATCGTTCTCGCAGGTGTGGACGTGAAACAGCTTCTCTCCGGCGGTTTTGATCGCCTGGGACAACGATTTTTCCTCGATATTCATATGAAAGGTGTCAAGATGAATGCCCACCGCGGGGCTATCTACCTCTTCGACCAATTCCAGCGCGTCTTTTGCGGTATTCAAAAAGTAGGTCTCAAAGCGGTTCAGAGGTTCCACCGCTATTTTCACACCACAATCGCAGGCGGCTTTCCCGATTTCCCGTAAGCCTGCCACCGCCCGTTTCCATTCTTCCGGTGTACGGGATTCCCCGGTCAGTTTCCCCACCGCCGAATAACAGGGACCGCACAACACCGTTCCCTCCCAGGATCCAAGTATGGTGACGCAATCGATAAAATATTCGAGCGCTGCTTTGCGCAACGCTCCATCGTCAGAAATCAGATCCCTCCTCGGCCCCACCACGGCGCAGCCGGCGACTTCCAGCGAGACTTCTTTGAGTAATTTTCCAGTTTCCGGGACATCGATCTGAGCGAGGAGATCAAGCGGAATTTCCACCAGGTCAAATCCCATGGATTTCACCTTCGGGATCAGGTCCCGTTTTTGATCCGTGTACGCGGCAGTCCAGAGAAACAGGTTGACTCCGTAGGACATGACTCAGCCCTCCTTCAATCGATACGTTCCTCGATTTCGGCGTCAAACAGATGAATTTTCCCCTCTTTAAAACCGCAAAAAACCGTATCATCCGGATTATAGTGAATCTTTTCTTCACAACGGACCCGGATCACATGGTTTCCCAGTTTCAACCGGACAATCTGCCATATCCCCAGGGGTTCGACCAGTTCGACCCGGGCCGGGAACAGGCCATTACCCGTTTCCCTTGCCAGGTAACAATCTTCGGGACGAACACCCAGTATTATCCGTTCCCGGATCCGGGATGGCGCTCGTAAGGCGGATGGCTTTCCAATTTTGAGCTGGAACAGGCCCGGGCCCAGATCAAATATCTTTTCCTCCACCCATTCGGTTGGAATAAAGTTCATCCCCGGACTGCCGACAAGGTCGGCGACAAAAAGGTTGCGGGGTCGCTGGTAAATCTCGCTCGGCGATCCGGTCTGCACAGTTTTCCCATGGTGTAAAACGGCGATTCGGTCAGCTATAGACAAAGCCTCGGCCTGGTCCGGCGTTGCGTAAAAAAAGGTAGCCCCGGTTTCTGATTGCAACCGCTTCAACTCGGTCCGCATTTCTTCGCGGATCTTGGCGTCCAGGTTGGTGAGCGGTTCGTCGAGTAAAAACACCGCGGGGTCCCGGACGAGAGCCCGGGCGATAGTTACTCGTTGCATTTCGCCTCCGCTGATGAAAATCGGCTTACGGGTAAGGAGGTGATCGATATGGAGCATTCGGGCCGCGTCCTTCACCCGCCGATCCACTTCGGCAGGAGACAGGTTTCGGATGCGAAGCGGTGAAGCGATGTTTTCATGCACGCTATACCGGGGATAGAGAGAGAAATTCTGGAATACAAATGCGACGTTCCGTTGCTGGGGAGGCAGAGGGTTAACTATTGTTTCACCGATCCGGATTTCCCCCCGATCAATTTTTTCCAGTCCGGCAACGCAGCGAAGGGTCGTGGTCTTTCCCGCCCCGGTCGGTCCCAGAAGGACCGTGATCATGCCATCCGCCACCTCCAGGGTAAGATCGGAAACCGCGGTCGTTTTGCCAAAACGCTTGGTCAGGCTCGTAATCGAAAGGTTCGCCATGCTTTTTCCCCTATGCTATCAACGATTCGGTGGCCCGGTCAAAAACCCGGACTTCCTTGAATTGAAAGGATACACGGTCACCGACCCGAAAGACCTGATCACTGGGTAACACCACTTTAATGATATGGGTCCCGACTTTCGCCGTCAGGATGTTCTGGGCGCCCTGCGGTTCGAAAACATAGGTTTCCCCGCTGACCACACCTCTGCTCTCATCCGTAATGATGATGTTTTCCGGACGGACTCCCAGGACGACATCCTTCACGTACTTCCGCTTTTCTATGGCTTGCGTTTGCTCCGCCGGGAGGGGAACGGTAAAATCCCCATCGATCGCAATACCCATATTCCCTACCCGAACCATTTCTCCAGGAAAAAAATTCATACCCGGGCTCCCGATAAAATGAGCCACAAAAAGATTCGCCGGAAAATGGTACACCGCATGGGGGTCTCCAATCTGTTGGATATCACCGAAATTCATGACCACAATCTTGTCGGCCATGGTCATGGCCTCTACCTGGTCATGGGTAACATAAAGCGTAGTCGACCCGATGGATTTCTGCAACTTTTTCAATTCACCCCGAGTCTTTTCCCGCAATTTCGCATCGACATTGGAGAGTGGTTCATCCAGCAAAAAAACCCGGGGACGGCGAATAATAGCCCGTCCCAGTGCCACCCGCTGTTTCTGTCCACCAGTCAGCCGGCGGGGTTTCATCGAGGCCACCTCCTCGATCTGTAACAGTTGGAGAACCTCTTTCACCCTACTCCTGATTTCCTCCCGGGGGGCTCTGTCTGCCCGAAGGGGAAAAGCAATGTTATCGTACACCGAAAGATGGGGATAAAGAGCATAGAGTTGAAACACAAAAGCAATGTTGCGGGCGGCGGGGCTTAAGTGGGTAACCTCATCCCGATCAAAAAAAATTCTCCCCTGATCAGGTGCTTCCAACCCTGCGACACACCGCAGAGTGGTAGTTTTACCACAGCCGGAAGGTCCCAAAAGGACTGTAAATTCTCCTTCTTTCACTTCAAGGGTAATTCCCTTGACCGCCTCCACTTTCCCAAAGCGCTTTACTAAATTTTCTATTCGGATTAATGCCACTTCAAGCCTCCTCATTTTTCTGGATGTTTTCCCAGTCTATCAGATCCTGCAGCGAGGGAATATGGGAAAAAAAGGTATACAAGGCCGCCCCGATCCCCAGAAAAGCAAAGGAGTTATGGTATAGGAAGAAGGTAAAAGGCTGGCAGAGGCTGAAAATTCCAAAAATGATCATTCCGATCGAAATCGGCTCAAAAAACGTTTTCCAACGAGCCAAGGGTTTCATCATATTTACTCCTTTATGGCTCCAAAAGTAAAGCCGCGGATGAGATTATCTCCCAGGAGAAAGGTAAACACCACCACCGGCCCCACCATTAGAAGAGAACCGGCTGCGATATGCCCCCAGTTCACCCCCGCCGTCCCTAAAGAATGGGCAATGGCAGGTATGGCGGTGCGGGCCCGATCGCTGGTTAAAAGCAAAGAAAAAGTAAATTCGTTCCAGGTCATAATCAGGCTGAAAATGGCGGTAGCCACCATGCCCACTCTCATCTCCGGCAGGATAAATTTAAAAAAGGTCTGGAAGCGGGAATACCCATCCACCTGGGCTGCCTCCTCGTACTCCCGGGGGATGTCATCGACGAAACTACGCAGCATCCATACGGCAAAAGCCAGGTTGAACACCGTGTACATAATGACCAGCCCAAACCGGGTGTCAAAAAGCCCCAAGGCTCGGTACATGAGGGCCAAGGGTATGGCAATCGCCACCGGGGGAAGCATACGGCTGGAAAGGATTACGAACAAAAGGTCATTTTTCCCCTTTACCGACATTCGGGAAAATACGTACCCGGAAAGCGCCCCCAGAAAAGTGGCCAACCCTGTGCTCACAAATGATACAATGATACTGTTGGAAAACTGACGAAGAAAGGGAGACGGCCTTCGTTCGGTTTCTAACCTCATTACCCGACCCAGTTCTCCTCCGGCTCCCTCGTAAAAGATATTTTCAAAGTGTTCTAATTTCGGTACCCAAATCCACCGGGGAGGAAGAGCAAAAGCTTCTGCTAAGGTCTTGGTGGCGGTGGAAAACATCCAATAAATGGGAAACAGATAAACCAAAAGCATCACCAGGAGCATAAGAACGATAATCCGGTCCTTGGTTCTTCTTCGCTGAAATTCGTTCATGTTTACCTCCTCTACGCCCTTCTAACCCGGTTGAGATAATTGATATAGATGTTACTCAAAGCTATGATGATGATGAGGAGGATATAGGCCAGTGCACTTGACTTCCCGGTCCGCCAGAAGGAAAAGGCTAGCATGTAAATGTAGTAAGGAATGGTCTGGGTTGAAAATCCAGGGCCTCCTCCAGTCATAACATAGACCAGGTCAAAGAAACGAAAAGCGTCCATGGTACGGAACAAGACAGCCAGAGTAAGAATGGGAGCCAGGTAGGGCAAAGTGATATAGCGAAACTTGAACCATCCCGAGGCCCGGTCGACATCAGCCGCTTCGTAGAGATATCTGGGGACGCTAGACAGACCGGCCAGACTCAGAAGAACCATGAAAGGGGTCCAAACCCAGACATCGGCTATCACCAAAGAATAAAGAGCGTATTCAAAACTGGCGGTCCAGGCGATTCGAGGAAACCCCACACCCACCAGCAGATAGTTGATGACCCCCCAGTTGGTATCCATCATGAACCGGAAAAACTTTCCGATCACTACTGGGGAGAACATCATGGGCAGGATGAACAGGGTGGTCAAAAGACCCCGGCCATAAAATTTCCGGTTCAACAACATGGCTATCAGAAATCCTAGGAAAAACTGAATTATTACCGTCAAAACCACAAATTGTCCGGTCACCACAAAACGATACCAAATCTCTGGGTCCCGGAATATGGCCGTATAGTTACTTAAACCGACGAAGATCGGTGGTTGATCTATATTGGCTGAATAGGTGGTAAAACTAAGATACAAGGACCATGCAAGGGGAAAAACCACCAGAAAAAGCAAAAAACCGAAGGTAGGTAACAGAAAAATATACAGTAGAGACCGATCAGAAACCCGATTGGCCCAACTCGTTTTCAAACTAGACAAGGATACAGCCCTCCCTCCACAATTTCTTTCTCCCCGGGCTTTCGCCCGGGGAGAAAGAAATTGTCCTTAGTTGTAATATCCCTCTCTTTGCAAGATCTCCTCGTGTCTCTCGGCAACCAGGTCCATGGCTTCTTCCGGTGTAAGTTGACCCAAGACAGCCTTGTTAAGTATTTCGGCCATTACCGTCCCCATCTCGTGATAGAGGGGGATTTCCCAAAAGTCTTTGAGCACGGGGAAGGAAGCCCGAACAGCTTCATTGGGGGGAGCATATTCCAGAAAACGATCATCCTCGATGATGTCGACACGAGGAGAAAAAAATCCCGCCCGCACCCATTTCCACTGGGTTTCCTCGCGCAACCACCATTCCAGGAATTTCAGGGCTTCTTCTTTATGGGGAGTATAGGCGGATATAGACATACCTTGCCCACCCAACTGGCTCACCCTCCTTTTTTCGCCCGGAGTGGGAAACCAGCCAATCCGATCCCAGTAAAGTGACAAATCGGGATTATGAATCCCTGGGTAAAAGCTAAAGTAGGTCCCCATCATGGCCACCATGCCCTTCCGCATGGCTACATTGGTGTCATCCACACTGTAGCCGGCTGCTCCGGGCGGATGGAACTGAAACAACTCAACCCACAACCGAGCAGCCGCTTTCCCTTCTTCGCTATTGAGATAGCCTTTTACCCGACGAGTCTCCGGATTCCAAAGCTCCGCCCCAAAGGCCCAAAAGAGGGACAGGAATTGGTCGACAACTCCGGCAGTAGCTGTCGGGCGTTGCCATAAAGCGATTCCATAGAGATTCTGCTCAGGACGGTAGAAAAATTCGGCAATATCCCGCAGTTGACTCCAGGTTTGGGGAACATCCAGCGGATAGCCGTATTTTTCCTTAAAAGCTGCTTGCTCGGCGGGGTCCTCGAAAAGATCTTTCCGATAACTTATTCCCAAAGCATTGGCAGAACCCGGTATTCCATAATATCTACCACTTCCATCAGGGTATTCAGAATAAGCTCTAAGCATTTCTTCAAATATTAAATTTTTGTCTACGTTTTCATTGACCCAGTCGGTGAGGTCAACCAAGTGTCCACCTTCTACTGCCGCCCCCAACCACTGGGAATCGGGTAAGACTATATCAAAGCCCGGACGACCGGAGGCGAGGTCGGTAAACATCTTGTCATGGTACAAAGCCCAAGGAACCGCATCACCTACCACTTTGATTCCGGTCTGAGCGGTAAAATCCTCTGCCAGGATCATCAGAGTATCCATGGGAGCCCCGGCGGCCCACTGAATGGTCAATGTTACCTCTTCCTGGGCTATGGCAGTAGCATTGAACATAGCAAAAGCCAGAATAATTAGCATGACACAAATTATGAGACGTTTCATCGAATAATCCCCCCTCATTCAAGGTTTTTTACTGCTTTTAACAAGAAACGCTCTCAAAACGGCCTTCCTTTACTCCCGCACCTCCTTTCCCCTTTCATCGACGTAGCTAAGTTCATTTACCGGCCATCTTCGACCGGCCGTGCTGGACCGGTCGAGTTCCGCGCGACCAAGGTTGGTTCAATGATCTCGAAACACGCCGCGGACCGACCGGGCTTACTGATCAAGTTCATTAAAAGCCTGACTCCCCTTAGACCCATTTCGTACTTCGGTTGGCGAACGGTGGTCAGCGACGGAAAAAGATAGGACGAGAGGATGATATCGTCAAAACCGATCAACGAGATCTCCTCGGGAACCCGGAGGCCCGCTGAAAGAAAAGCATACAAGGCACCAACCGCTACCAGGTCGGAACTGGTCATGACCGCAGTGGGAATAGGGTCGTTCTCAATCAGCTTTCGTCCCAGATTGAAACCGATTTTCACTCGGTTGAGCTGTTTTTTTTCGGTCAACATCCACTTTTCCTTCACCAGGAGTTCTTGTTCCCGCATATACCGCATATACTCCCGTTGCCTGAGGATCAGGGGAAGCACGTAAGGCGGCTCGCTCAGATAGGCTACCTGCCGATGTCCCAAAGATCTCAGGCAATCGATCGCCAGACGAATTCCTTGTTCGTTGTCCACCACCAGGGCCGTCCAGGAGTCGTCAGGCGGATACACGTCAATCAACACCGCCGGTATCTTGCTTTTCCCCAAGCGGAGCCAAATCTGCTCATCCAATAAATTATAGGCAATGACTATCCCTTCTATCTGCTGGCGAAGCGCCAGCTCCAAATAGTCCTTTTCCCGTGACCGGTGATACCCGGTATCGTAAAGAATGACCTCAAGCCCCCACCTGCGCGCTTCTTCTGAAACGCCCTTGGATAATTCCGCATAAAAGAGGTTGGTAATGTCGGGAACAAACAAGGCAATCGTATTGGTTGCCCTTTTCTTCAGGTTCCGCGCCACCTGGTTGGGTCGATAATCCAATATCTGGATCGCTTCGGCGATACGCTTACCGATCTGAGGGGAAACCGTCGCCGTCCCATTGAGGAAACGGGAGACGGTTGATTGAGCGACCCCGGCGTATTTGGCCACGTCCCACATGGTCGGTCGTTCCCGGTTATACTGATTGATGAGAAACGTCTCCCTTTTTCAGCAAACCATGACCTTGATCGGATTTCCCTTTTTTTCTCGGGCGATGGTCAGCCCTTCCAGCAAGCCCTCCAACGAAACCCGATGAGTGATCAACGGTTCCGGATCGATCAAACCGCCGGAAATCGCCCCGATCGCCTCGCCCCAAGTAAAAGGCGCCAGCCAAGAGAAGACGATGGTCTTGTCCCAGAGAATCGATTCAAGGGCGGGGACTTCTACCCGGTCCCGGTCTCCGGGGAGCCCAAAATAGACGATACGGGACCGCCGACCGGTGACGGCCAGCGCCGACTGCATCGCCTCTTTCGACCCGGTCGCCACGATCGCCCGGTCAGCCATTCGTCCTCCGGTTAAACCGGCTATTCGGTCCCTTAAATTGCCCGTATAATAAGGAGAAGCGGAATCCGCCAGGTTTAATACTACATCCGCCTCCATTCTCTTTCCCATTTCAAGCCGGTAATCGCGGGTACCGGTCAGAACGACCTTCCCAGCACCGCTATGTTTGATTAAAGAGACCAGAGAAAGCCCAATCGAACCGGGACCAAAGACCACGACGGAATTTCCCGGGTCCACCGAAAGTTTTTGCAGGGCATAGACGGCATTAGCCAGCGGCTCTACGAAGGCACCGGCTTGAAAGGAAACACTATCGGGGAGAATATAGAGATGCTGGTAGTGGGAAATGACGTATTCAGCAAAGCCACCGTCTTGAGATACACCGAGGACACCTTTGTTTTCACACAAGTTGACCAGGCCTCGATGGCAGATTTCACAGGTGTTGCAATACTGCACCGGGTTGACCGTCACCCGGTCTCCCGGTCGGAAAAGTTTTTTGGACGAAGGGATAGTGCCCACTTCCACCACTTCTCCGGCAAACTCATGCCCGAGCACCAGCGGTCCCTTTCCATCGGAAGTCTCCAGGGATGAGTCACCCCAGTAATATGCGAGGTCGGATCCGCAAATCCCACAAGCTTTGACCCGGATCAGGACCTCGTCCTCCCGGGGTACGGGAATAGGCCTTTCCTCGAGTTTCATGCTTTCCGGTTCATAAAACACCCAGGTTTTCATGGTCAAGCCGTTCATTCGTCACCTCCAGGATCATCCAACCGGGAAAAAAGACCTCTCAGGTACACGATTGAATCCGCCGTGATTTCCCAGGCGTTCGGCCAAAAACACAAATCGATGCACCACCAGGGCGAGGGATATCCGTTCTTCATCAGGGCAGGAATGACTTGTGTGAAATCGACGTATCCGGTTCCAAAGGGGGCATGGGTACTGGTTTCCTCATCGTGCAGCGTGTTATCCGAATCAATGAGATGTACGTGACCGATACACCCTTTGAGCATGGTGATGAACTCCATGACCCCTCCGGGGAGAGTTTCCTTAGGTTCAGTCTGTTTCGCCCCCACCACCGCACACATCTGGGCATGGCTGGTGTCGAAAAGAATCGAAAAATTTTCCTTTCCCACGTCATGAAAAAACTTCTTGATTTCACTGGGTTTATTAAAGATAAACCCCGGTTCGAACTCCCAGACGATCTCTTTCCCTACATCCCGGGCCTTGTCCGCATACCTTCGGAAAACCTCGGTCACCCGGTCCCAGGTTTCTCCGTAATCCCAGCCTGCGGGAAAGGGCGTGCCACTCACGTTGTCTAACCGGAGCTTTTGAAAGCCACAGTCAACACAGAATTCAAGAGACTGGTCAAACATGGCTTCATGTTTACGTATAGCCTCCGGATCACCGCTCGCGAAAGGAAAAGACCAAAGATCAGGAACATACGCACTGACGCCGAGACGATATTTTTCCAGAAGACCGACAAACTCCTTACGCGACTCTTTGGTCGGATACAGGTCCGGGTGGGCATGGGGCTTGAATCCTCCCAGCTCAATGCCATCATAACCAAGTTGGGCAAGTTTCACGATCACTTCGTCCATGGGAACCGGATTAGCCGAATAAGGTCCTATGGCGTACGCCCAACTCCCAATCGATATCTTTGCCTGTGTCATGCGTCAACCTCCTTCTTCCCGCCTGATAATCGCGTTTTCTTAAGCCAGGACTCGGGGATGAATACGTATGCATAAACATGGTAACAAGCATATTTTATTCTGTCAAGTCCATTACCACCATGGGGTCTTCACCACAGAACGTCTTCCGACAGGCCAGGATCTTCATCTTTCACAGTTATTACTTGATTTTGCTGCAAAAACTCATTTCAGCAAGGCCCCGTTGCCATCAGTCCCGCCTCATCTGGCATTTTCTCGTACGCATCAATGACCACGTCTGGTTGCAGTGATGCTGAAAAGGCCATCCTTGGCCT
>DATIKP010000102.1 GCA_035477455.1 Atribacteraceae bacterium | reverse complement strand
AACAAGTCAATGGCGGCGGTGAAGGACCGACTGTCCAAGGAAATTCTCTATTGGGACAACCGAGCGAACGAGCTCAGGGCACAGGAGCAGGCTGGGAAAGCCAACGCGAAGATCAACTCGACCAAGGCCCGTCAGCGCGCTGATGAATTGACCATGAGAATGCAAAAGAGGTTGATGGAATTGGAACAGGAAAAAAATCTCTCGCCTTTATCTCCCGTGGTCTTGGGCGGGGCATTGATTGTGCCTGTCGGTGTATTCGAGAAGCTGCGTAACCAGTCTACCGATCCGGCCGTCTTTGCCCGCGAGAAGGCAAGGATTGAGTCCATGGCGATCAATGCCGTCATGCTGGCTGAAAGGAACTTGGGCTATTTACCGAAAGATGTAGGGAAAGAAAAACGGGGATACGATATCGAATCGTCTATACCGGGTACGGGGAAGCTTCGTTTTATCGAAGTCAAGGGTCGTGCAATAGGGGCGACCACGGTGACAATTACAAAAAGAGAGATTTTTACCGCCCTCAATAAGCCCGATGATTTCATTCTCGCGCTGGTGGATGTAGACGGAGATGCCGCCGTACCGCGGTATGTAAGAAAGCCATTCCAGCGGGAGCCGGACCTAGGGGTAACCAGCGTCAATTATAATCTTGCCGAACTGCTGTCTAAATCGGAGGAACCTCGGTGACCTGTAAACCGGGATATTTCGATAAAATATATACCGATACGGAAAGACGATGGCGGCAGCTAGAGGCGGATAAACCCCTTGCTGGCCCATGGTGGCAGCTTTTCCAGCAGGTGCAGAGTCCCCGGCATGTGCTTTCGGAGCTCCTGCAGAATGCCGATGATGCCGGAGCCTCTGAAGCGAAAGTCGAAATAAAGAATGATGAATTTGTCTTCACTCACAACGGCGAAGATTTTGTTGAGGAGCATTTCTCGTCGATTTGCGGTTTCGGATACTCCAATAAACGAGCATTGCATACTATTGGCTTCCGCGGGATGGGGTTTAAAAGCACTTTCAGCCTCGGGGACGAGGTGTGTCTTTACAGTCCCACATTGGCGGTGTGCTTTCAAAAACAACGGTTTACCCTGCCTTTATGGATCGACCAAAAACCGGGGGTTGACGGAAAAACCCAGGTCCGAGTTAAGATTAAAGACCACTATCGCCGGGAAGAGGTAGAGAAAAACCTTGATGAGTGGCTTAACAGCCCTGTCTCATTACTTTTCTTTAATAATATTCGGCACCTTGTTATCGGAGGTAAGAAGCTCAGCTGGAAAATAAAAGGCCCTGGTCCAATTTCGAATTCTTGGTGGATGTCCCTGTTACAAGCAGGGGATGAGAAATATCTGCATATTATTTCGGATTACCAGGAGTTCCCCGAAGAGGCCCTCGAGGAAATACGGCAGGAGCGTATGGTCGAGCAGAAAGAATTGCTCTTGCCCCCCTGCAGGGTTGAAATGGTGCTGGGACTCGAGGGCCGGCTTTTTGTTATACTGCCCACCGGGGTGTCCACCTCCCTTCCTTTCGCCTCCAACGCCCCCTTTATCCAGGACCCCGCACGGCTCAAAATTAAGGACCCGGAAACCTCGCCGACCAACCGATGGCTCCTCGATCGGGTGGGGAACCTCGCGGCGAATTCATCGCTCGCATGGTTGAAAAACAACAAGGTGGACCGGAAACAAAGAGCAAATGCCTATGACCTCGTTCCGGGAAACCGACGGGAATACGATTCACTTGATGCTAGTGTTTCAAAAATTGTGTGCGATGCCTTTGATCGGGAGCTCACAGCCAAGCCCTTTATTATGACCGATGGTGGGGAGCTTGTTGAGCAGGAAAATTGCGTGGTAACACCCCCAGAGATTATTTCAATCTGGTCATCGGAACAGGCCTCGGTATTTTTTGACGAAGACAAGCGGCCTTTGCTCAATAGGCACATCAGCGACGAAAACCGGGGAAAGCTGATACATCTCGAATGGGTGGATGAGATAAATAAAAGTCGTATAATGGAGGTGCTGGAAAACCGGCGACTCCCGCGACCCGATAGCTGGATGAAACTACTCACCCTGTGGAACTATATAGCTCCACTGATAACCGGCTATCGTATAAACAGCACAGCAAAAAACGTGAATATTATTCCCGTCCAGGGGAAGGAAGTACTCTGTGCTGGCAGCGAAGTGGTGCGATTGGGAGAGAAGAAACTTCTGCAATCCCAAAACGACTGGGATTTCCTTTCCCGGTACCTGCTGGTCATGAACCCCAACTGGACCGTGACACTGGCGGAATACCGCCGCAGGGCCCGGGAAGGAACCGATGGTGATTTTACGCAGATGGTTGAAAACGCTTACTCGGTATTGCAGGTCCTTGGCCTCGACGAGACCAGCGATGCGGCAAAGGTGATCGAGCGAGTCTCCCGGGATTTTTTTTCCAGCGAAAAGATCAGAAAGTCAGACTGCATACGGCTTGCCCAGATATGCGCGAAACTTGACGTGCCGGTCGGGGAGGATTTCAGTTTTTCCAAACAAAACGGCCGGCTCAGCGGCAAGGGCGAAAAAGTTATCGTCGATGTGGACGGCGACTTGGACCTTTACGCCGATGCCGAATGGATAAGGAACCATGGGCTCCATGGGGACTACATGAAGCATTATGAATCATGTACCCGGGAAGAATGGCGGCGCTGGATCAGGGGAGGTAGCTCTTCGTGTATTACTTTCATCCCCATAGTCCATGTCAGGTCACGGATTTTCGGGCATGATAGAATTAGAGCATTATTATCGGAACGAGGGTACACCGAAGAGCCGCGGTTTCCCTTTAAAACAGATTCGTTTTTTCTCGAGGACTGGGATTTCGCTCCTGAGCACTGGGAAACATGGAACAAACAGGTAAAAAAACAGCAAAACTACATAGGCAGACTGTTTGACAGATTTCTCAAGCAGCCTGTCCCGGTGATCGAGAAGTCTTTAAAGGCAAGGGTGTTGCACGAGGCATACACCGGGTCCACCAAGGAGGTAACCCAGTCCCCCCTCATCCCCGTC
>DATIKP010000101.1 GCA_035477455.1 Atribacteraceae bacterium | reverse complement strand
CGGGGGATGATTGCGCCTTCCATCTTTATCCCGCTGGCGGAAAAAAGCGGCCAAATCAGTCGTATTGGGGCCTGGACCATTAATCAGGCCTGTTTCCAGAATAAAAAGTGGCAGGAAGCAGGGTTAAAACCGATAACAATGGCAGTCAACCTGTCTCTTGGACAATTCATGGATGCGCACCTGGTTGAAGTTGTCCAAAATGCCCTCGAAAAATCAGGTTTAAGTCCAAAATATCTGGAATTAGAGATAACCGAGAGCATTGCCGCCCAAGATTTCCAAAACGTAGCCCATACGATGGACAGCTTGAAGGCCTTGGGCGTGAGGATAGCAATAGATGATTTTGGATCCGGATACTCATCCCTCGATAGATTCAAGGGCCTGCCGGTCGATAAGCTTAAAATAGATATGCGGTTTGTGCATGGAATCGGGGCCGGCAGCAAGGATGAGGAGATCATCAAGGTTATTCTGCAGTTGGGGAGAACTTTCGGCATCAAGGTCTTAGCCGAAGGCGTGGAGGAGGAGAGGCAGCTCTTATTCTTGCGGGAAAACTCCTGTGATGAGATCCAGGGCTTTTACTGCTATAAACCAATGGCTGCCGCCAAGCTGGAAGAAGTTCTGCAAAAGCAAGGCTGAAAGCACTGTAGCGAGGCGGCTCGTAGAGGAGTCAACTGAGGAAACCTCCAGTGCATCCTTCGTGACCCGGAAGGTTTCCTCAATTTCCCACAGCCCGCGGTATGTGTCAATAACCTCACCGTCTTGACATCGGTAGTTCGCTGGTGACGATTGCGTAGTGGCCGTCGTACTTTTCATCTTCCTTATGTTCTCAAACTAACGAATTGGCTTGACCTATCTTATATCCTCCGCTATACTGTTCACATATATTAACACAAGGGGAGGTCTGTGATGCCCAAGGTCCCTGCTCTAAGAAAAGGGATGCCCTTCTTCGCCGCCCGGGAGAAGTCGGTCGCTATCTACCGGAAAAAAGCATTTAAGGCAATGAAAGAAGCTTTTTTCAGAGGTTGGGGTAAGGAATTTTCCCCCGTTATGAAGCGGCCAAGCCACCCCCTATCCCGGGTAAGAGACCGGTACACTGTCCCTTTTTTTGTCCTATGTGTTAACAAATGTGAACTATCCTCCGGTTTGCACCCGCAAAGGGGAGCTAGCCATGTCCCGGCATGAACCCGGCGCCTGGTTTCTTATGGACAAGCGGGCGGTGGAGCGGATTGCCCGGCACCCCCGAGCCAGGATCCTCCTCCTGGTTTACACCGTCTTGTGTTTTCACGCCGATAAAGCGGGCCGTTGCTTTCCCTCTTACCGGAGGCTCCTGGATCTGACCGGGATCGTCTCCCGGGCCAATCTGGCCGAAGCCCTCCAGTCCCTGGAGGACCTGGAGATCATCCGGCGGGAGAGGCGCAAGGGCAGGGTAAACACCTACCTGATCCTGGATCGGACCGGTTCTCCGGGAGAACCGGTGGTCCGGCCGACCGGTTCTGTCGGAGAACCACACCAGTTCTCCGGGAGAACCACAGCGGTTCTGTCGGGGAACCACACCAGTTCTCCGGGAGAACCCGAAGAGGAAGTATTAAAGAGGAATCAGGAAGAGGATCTCTCTAAGAGGAAGGAGGGAAGATGGCAAGAGAAGGAGGAAGTGTGCCAGTTCATAAAGGACCTGAAGGGTCTTGTGGCCCCCATCGAGAAGCGTTTCGTGGAGCGATTGGCGGAGACTCTGGTGCCAGGGGAAACCTTCCGGCTGGTGGAAGAGTGTTACCTCGCCGACCCTCTGGCTTTTCGCAAGCGGGGGATCATGCCTCTCAAAAAGTTGGCGGAACGGTGCTGACCGACTGTCCTTTCTGCGGGCTGCCCTTTGTCGAGGCCAACCTCGCCCTCTCCTCCTTCGGCCTCATGCATCTATCCGAGAAGCTGAAGTGGAAATCCCAATGTTCCTGCCTGACCGAGGAGAAGGAGCGGGAAATCTGGGAGCGGCTGGAAGAGCGGCGGCGGGCCAACCGGCAGGCAGCGGTAAAAGTCCGTTATCGGGAGTCCCGGATGCCCCCCCGCTTTCTCCGCCGGACTTTTGAGAGCTATCTTCCCGCCGATCAAAGGCAGCAGGAAGCCTTGGAGCGGTGCGCGGAGTACGCGGGGAATTTCCTCCGTTGGAAGAACGAGGAAAACCACTCCCTGCTCCTGAGTGGTCCGTCTGACCGGGGCAAGTCCCACCTGGCCCAGGCCATCGCCAATACCCTCCTGGCGGTTGGCTGCAGCCTGATCTATGAAAACTGGGTCCACTTGCTCTCTCGTTTTCGGCGGGCCTTTCGGGACAGGGAAGGCGAGGCCGAGAAGCAGCCTTTACTGGACTGTGATTGCCTGGTGCTTGACGACCTGGGGGTGGGCGGTGGGGAGACCTGGGTGGTGACCACGCTTTATGAAATTATCGACCACCGGTTGGAATGGGACCGGCCCACCGTGATCACCACCAACCTGGCCGTGGCCGAACTCGGCGAACTCTACGGCGGCCGGGTGGCCTCCCGGCTGGGGCGGGGGTACCGGGTGGTGAGGGTTTGAGGGTGAGGGTTTGAGGGTTTATATTTTTCCGACAGGAGGCGAAAACATGAGAGACAGCGATGAAAACAGCGGAAAAAAGGGCAAGAGGACTAATCTGGTGCAGTTCGTGGGGGAGTTGACCCGGCAGCCCCGGGTGTTCACGGCCGAGGGGGGTGGCCGGGTGGTGAACCTCTTCGTCAAGGGCGACACCCAAAGAGGCAACGTCTACCTGCCCATCCGGGTAGCCGGGGACCTGACTACAGAGCACTACGACAGCCTGGTAACCCTGGATCCGGGCGACGAGGTCAAGGTCCTGGGGGAACTGGACTGGGAGAAGTGGGAGAAAAACGGGGAGACCAAATACGCGACCCGAATCAACGCCCGCAAGGTGAAGTTCTCCAGGAAGGTTCCCCTCCGGATGGATGATGAAATCGACAGCGATCTGGAGGAGCTCCCCTTTTGATTTTCCGCAGGAGCAATCCGGAGATCGGAAATCTTGGGGCGGTACGGGCCGATAGCGAGGTAAACCGACGGGAGGTGAAACATGGCTGTGACCTGGCGCAGGACTGAAGTCCGCTTCCGCCGGAAGACTCCCCTGGTGGTGGGATTTTCCGGGGCGGCCGGGGTGGGGAAAACGACGCTGGTCAACCGACTGGCCGACTACTTTGACCGGGAAGGGTATCAGGTAGCGACCGTACCGGAAGTGGCCCGGGAAGTGTTCGCGCTTTACCGGGCCATCGGGGAGGCGCAGACCCTTGAAGAGCTTCGCGCCGAACCGGAGATGTATCTCCGCTACCAGGCAGACGTTTGCGAGGTGATGATCAGGAGGGAGGAACAGGCCCTCGCCTCCGGGGCCAAACTGGTGCTTTGTGACCGGACGATGGTCGACAACTGGCTGTATGCGCTTCTCTACTGTACCCGCCGGGACGGCCGGGCCTTCGACCACCTGGTTTGCCGGATCACCGATTACCTGGCCACCGTGCCCTACCACTGGGTGGTGTTTGTTCCACCCCACGGGAAACCTCTCCCCGCCGACCCGGGCCGGGCCCGGGAAGACAGCGACAGCCAGACCGTACAGGACCGGCTTCTGCGCTTGCTCCTGGGGTTCTACCGGGAACAGTTGGTTCATCTTCACAGCGCCGAAATGAACGAACGTTACGGGTATATGACTTACCTGATCCGGGAATGGTTGAGTACGTAGGCTCGTCCTGGGAACGTCTCTTGAACCAGGAGGGCCTGGGGCCCTACCGGGGCGCCCCGGGGAAACGGATCCGCCGGTTCTACCCCGAGGAAGAGTTCCCCTGGCAGGTTCCCGAGCCCCGCCGCCATTTGCAGGTGGACTGGTCCCGGCTCAGCGCGCGGGAAAAGGAGGTGATCCTCCGACTGTACTATGACTGCCAAAGTGAGCGGGAGGTGGCCCAGGCCCTTGCCCTCTCCCGCGGGAGTGTGCGGGTTTACCGGAACCGGGCGTTACACAAGCTCAAAGGGGAAGGAGGCATCAGTAAGGCATAAAGCATCCGGCGGCCGGTCGGTAGCCCTGGGATCCACCCCGCGGGAAAGCGACCGGCGGGGTTCCGGAACCTGTTTACCGTTTACCGATTAGCGAAAAGGAGGAAAGCATGAGCAAGAAAGAGACGAAAAAAACCAGGATTTGCCACGCATGGAAATTCACCGACCGGGAAGTTTCCGGAACAGGGGAGGAGATCGGGTATCGCCAAACAGGGGAAAGCGGTGAAAAACCCAGCGAACCGGCGGCGGACTCCCCGCAATCCTGAATCAAGAAGCGCTTCTAAAGTGCTGTCGCCCACCCGGCCTATACAATGAGAGGCTCTCACACAACCAAAAGGAGGTAATTTGCCATGCTCAGTATTCCTTACAATGGCCGGGTGGTGCTGCGCTTTGTCACCGGCACCCACCCCACGACCGGGAACCCGATCATCAGTGCCCGGAGCTGGGGAAACGTGAAACCGGAGGCTGCCGATCAGGCCGTGTACGATATCGCGGTGGGACTGGCCAGCCTGGGTGTGTTCAGCGTCGCGGACATCCGGCGCTTCGAAAACAAGATCCTCGAAGGCTAATCGAGAAAGGAGGCTGAACCATGCCGGATCTGATCATGACTTTCCTCAACCAAGCCGGAGGCCAGGTGAACCTGACCCTGCGGGACGCCGACCCTGCTGTCACCGGCGCTCAAGTGGGGGGCTTCATGGACACGGTCATCACCCGGAACGTCTTTGCCTCGGCCGGGGGCGACCTCACTGAGAAGTACGAGGCCAAACTCGTAGAAGTCACCGAAACCCCGCTCACGGTCACCGGGTAATCCGTGGCCGCCAACGTAACCGGTAAAGGGGGAGGGGCGGCCGCCCTTCCCCTGGAGAAAGACCTCAAGCACATTGCCCGGACGCTCGATAAACTGGAGCGCACCCTGGAACGTGCCGACGAGCGCCTGCGGGCCGTGGAGCGGGAGATCACCGCCCTCAAGGTCTGGGGCTCTTTTCTTTCTATCTTGGTCCCGGCCTTACTGCTGGCTTTGCTCACCCGGAGTCTGCCCCGATGAGCCTATCCCGTGATCTGCGACAGCGGTTGCGGGAATACCTCGACCTCCTCCGGGTGCTTTTGGAGGATCTCTCCGATCTCCTGGAGGAAACCCCTCACCCCTACGGCCTGGTGGGCCGGATCGAGACCCTATTTTCTTTTCCCCGGGAACTCCCCACCATCCTCGCTGTCGCCACCGAGTACTTTCCCGACCCCCCGGCCTCTTACCCGGTGAACCCCTTCGCTCTCATGCTGGCCATAAGAGAGGCGGAGAAGGGGAGAGCCGGTCGGGAGTTCGGGGTAATGCATCCAAAGGCCAAAAACACCGACTTACGCACCCAGGCGGCCTGGTGTGCCGGCACTATAAGAGCGAACTTCCAGCGCTTCGCCGACCAGACGAACTTCACCGACTACATCGCTTTCCTGGGGAGCCGCTACGCGCCCCTTGGCGCCGCCAACGACCCCCAAAACCTCAACCGTCACTGGCCGGGTAACGTGCGCTTCTTCTACGAGCGGTTCAACGCTACTGAAAGGAGATAGCCATGGACATCGGAAAACTCATCTATGACATCCTGATCATACTTTTACCCCTGGTCCTGACCTTCATCTTCGGCCGCCTGGGCATCGACCGGATCCAGTTCCAGCGCTACCAGGGCCTGCTCAAGGTAGCCGAGGACGCGGTGCTGTGGGCGGAAGACGCCTTCCCCCAGGCCGCGGGACCCGAGCGACTGAAAAAAGCCATCGCGCTTTTCAAGCAGGCCGCCGGTCAGGCCGGGTTCCTGGTAGACGACGCGGAAGCCGACGCCAAGGTCCGCGCCGCTTACCAGCACCTTCAGATCGCAGCCGGCAAGGCCATCCTGGGAAACTGATCGGCGAGGCCGTCGCCGACCCCTTCCGGCGGCCTCGCTTGGTAGAGCTCTTCCGTCAGCTCTTCCCCCGGTAGCCACCTTCCCCTCGCCGAGGACACCAGCAAGCGCCACCGGGAGTTGAAACGCCAGGAGGAGTTCGGTACCCGTCAGGTTGCGGACCGATAAGACCGGTAACTTTGGTATCCCGGGTGACCGTCCTCAGCCTGGTCTTCCAGCTCTTTCTTCGTGCCGAGGTGGCCAGGAAGGGGATATGATGCGCTATGAAGAGGAGATTTTCGAACTGCGATCGTTTCGATGGACCAGCCTGCCGGTTACATATTTATGCCACTACTGGGGGTCAGGTCTTGAAAAATCACTTTTCTACTCTACCCTCTGCACGATCTTACTCACGGCAGTGAAACGAAGACGAGGGGATTCGGCTCTATTCTTAACGGAAGACCCGCTTTTTAAAAACTTCATCGGTCATGGTCGGGTCATGGTGAATGCACTCAATCAGAAAATGGGTGATCATGCAAGATCCCCCTTTCACTGA
>DATIKP010000100.1 GCA_035477455.1 Atribacteraceae bacterium | reverse complement strand
CCGGAAGGATGACCTCATCCCCGAATAAGACACTTTCGACAGACACAAAAAGAGAACTGTTTTGCCTGTATACCCGGGGTGGCCGGTCGTCCTCGAAACGTATAAAGACCACTCCTCTCTCTCTGGCCTTCCGATAATACTGCTCCTGGAGTCCGAAGGTGCGGATATCCCGGTACAGGATCGTTATTTCCGTATCCGGGTTTTTCTCTTTCAAAGCCAGGGCGTTCCGGATCGCTGTCGCACAGCACACTTTACTACACCAGGGATGAGCCTCGTCCCGTGACCCGACGCATTGAATCATGACCACCCGGCGCAAGGGAAGTTCCATTCCACCATTCATGGTATTCACGAGTTCGCTTTGAGTGATCACCCGTTCTTCGTCAGAATAGAGATAGTCAGCGGGAATATGCTCGCGGCCTCCGGTTGCGATGACTACCCCACCATGCTTGGCGTTTTTTTCAACCGCTCCCTGCCGTATCCGGCTCTCGAAATTCCCGACAAACCCATTGACTTCAATCAGGGTCGCACCGGTGAGAATCTCGATGCGGGGGTCTTCCCGTAAAGCGTTTTCCAGATCCCAGCGAAAACGGGCAACATCGATCCCTTCCAGGGTTTTAAATTCCCTGAAACTTCGGACGTACCCACCCAACTCCTCTTCTTTTTCCACGAGGTATACCTTTAATCCCTGGCGGGCAGCCTCACGCGCGGCGGTCATCCCTGTCAGACCACCGCCGACGACCAGGAGGGATTTCTCCACGGGCAGTTCAAGCGGGGTCAGGGCTTCCAGGAAGGATGCTTTTGCTACCGACATGAGCACGAGATCACTGGCCTTTTCTGTGGCTTTTTGTGGATCCTGCTGGTGGACCCAGGAACATTGATCCCTGATGTTAGCCATTTCGAAAAGATAAGGATTGATCCCGGCCTCCCGAAGGGTTTCCCGAAAAAGCGGCTCATGGGTTCGGGGCGAACAGGAGGCGACCACCACCCGGTTGATTCCGTGTTTGTCAATCAACTCTTTCATCCGGTCCTGGGTGTCCTGTGAACAGGTATAGAGGTTTTCTTCGACGAACACCACACCGGGCAAATCCCGAATCACTTCGGCCACCCGAGGGACGTCAACCACGCCCCCGATATTGATTCCACACCGGCAGACAAAAACCCCGATGCGCAAAGGCTCCAATGAAACGTCGCGCTCCGCCGGATACACTTTTTCCCGAACCCGGCTGAAACGGACATCATTCAAAAAGGAGCCGACTTCACAGGAGGCCGCACTAGCCTCCACCACTGTATCCGGTATATCCTTCGGACCCCCTCCGGTACCACAGGTCCAGACTCCGTCTCGAGCGGTCCTGACCGGACTCATTGTGTCGGTGTACAACACTCCCACTGGATCTACCGGCAGGCCCAGACGCTCCAGTCGTTCCAAGTTCTCAGGGGTAACCGATAGGCCAACGGAGAGAACCACTATATCAAAAACTTCTCTCTGAAGTCCCTCCCGTTCATCGATCAAAAACACCTCGAGATCGCCATTATCCCGTTCCCGTATCCGATCCACTTTTCCGCGGACAAAATGGATGCCTTCAGTTTTCGCCCGCTCGTAGTATTTCTCAAAGTCCTTCCCAAAGGCCCGCAGGTCGATTGTGAATATAGTGGCCTGAAAGTCTTCCGCGTTCCTGCCAGTTCCCTTGCCATCGCGGGGCAAGAGGGGCAGGTCGGAACCACATGCTCCTTCGCTGTTGCTTGAAGAGCAGGCCGCAGACACATTTTCGGGGCGGTGCTCCACCGCCAAATGTTCCTTGGCCACTAACGCTTCCTTGATCGCGTACATACAGCAGACCGATGAACAATAAGGCTGTCCCCGCTCCTCGTCCCGCGAACCAACGCATTGGACAAAGGCGATTTTCCTGGGAATCCGGCGATCGGAAGGTCGGACCACTTTCCCTTCGAAAGGGCCGGAGGCGTTGAGAATCCGCTCGAAGTCAAGACTGGTGACTACATTGGGATACCGGCGATACCCCAATTCCCGGTACCGTTCGGTCGGATCGAAGGGTTCCGCTCCACCGGCATAGATCACCGCTCCCACTTTTAGGTCGATCAATCGGTCCTGGTCCTCGTGATCGACGGCTTTGGCCTGACAAGCCAACACACACTGCAAGCACTCGGCACATCCCCCGCAGGACAAGCAACGCCCAGCCTCCCGTAGCGCTTGATCTTCGGTGTAGGTCTGTTCCACTTCATCAAAACCGGTCTTCCGGCCTGCGATTTCCAATTTTCTCGGACGAATTCGCCGAGTCCGTTTCTCCCGCCAAGGAATCAAAAGAGGTGCCGCTTCCCGTTTTTCCCCGGAGAAAACCGCTCCCGTCAGCCTCGCTTCGATCCCTGATGCCGCCCGTTTTCCATGCGCAATGGCTTCGACCAGTGTCGCCGGGCCCAGAACAAGGTCTCCTCCGGCAAAAACACCAGAGCGGGAGGTCTCCATGTTTTGGTCGACTATAAGGGTCCCCGACTTGGTCTTACGAAGATTTTCGTCGGGAATGTCCACAACTTGGCCAATCGCCAGTATAAATAAATCGGCGGCCACCTCAAAGCCAGCACCCGGAATGATCTCCGGTTTCCGGCGTCCGGACTCGTCAGGGCTGCACAGACGCATGACGTAGGTTTCGAGGTAGAGGTTGCCATCCCTCCGGGTAAACCGTTTCGGACTGGCACAGTAGAAGAATTCAATCCCCTCTTCCATGGCGTCCTCGATTTCTTCCTCGCGGGCCGGCATTTCTTCCCGGGAGCGCCGATAATAGATGGAAACCTTTTTCGCACCACGGCGCAGGGCGCTTCTGGCACAATCTATGGCGACGTTTCCCCCACCGACGATCACAACTTCTTCGGCTTCCGGCACCGGCTCACCGGAATTGGTCCGATACAGGTATTCAAGACCGTCCATGACCCCCTGGTCATCTTCCCCGTCTACCCCCGGCTTCATCCCTTTCCAGGCACCACAGGCCAGGTAGACGAAGTCAAAACCGTCGTTTTTCAAGTCGTCCAAGGAAAAGTCCCTTCCCCATTTCTTTCCCGGGATGATCTTTACACCTAATCCTGCGATCGTTTCGATTTCCCGGGTGATAACCTCCCGGGGCAGACGATACGCCGGGATACCCCAGGTCATCATTCCTCCCGTCTTTTCCAAAGCCTCATAAACGGTTAGGTCAAAGCCCTGCAAGGCCAGAAAATACGCGCAACTCAGACCACTCGGTCCGGCTCCCACTATGGCGACTCTCTTTCCGTTGAGGACTTTCTTCTCCGGAAGGGTATCGAGCGCTTCCTGACATTCATATTCAGCCAGAAAGCGTTTCAAACCCGGGATACCTAAAGGCTCGTCCAACACTCCCCGCTGGCAGCTTTCCATGCAGGGGTGATGACAGGCCCTGCCGCAGATAGCGGGAAAGGGATTGTCCATTCGCACCGTCCGCATCGCATCTTCGAACCGACCGTTCCGAAGCAAGGCAACATAACCTTGGGCCTTCTGTTCGAGAGGGCAATTCGACTGGCAGTTGGGAATCCCCTTCTTTTCGATAGTGAAGGCATTCGGAAAAGCTTGCGGAAATGGACGGTAAACACTGTTACGCTCATTCAGAAAATTCTCGCAATGGTTGGGGACTT
>DATIKP010000099.1 GCA_035477455.1 Atribacteraceae bacterium | reverse complement strand
TGGCTCGATACGGTATTTGGAAGTGCCTTAACCCTCGTCGCGGCGTTTCTGACCTCCCGTACCCGCCGGATGTGGCTCGCCCCCCTGCCGCCGGTGCTCCTGAACGGATTCGGTGTTGCTCTTTATCTTTCTTATCTGTTTGGGGTTCCCTATGGTACGACAGTTATGTATATTCTGGCCGGTCAAACAGTGGCCTGTTATGGAATCGGCTTGCCCGTTCTCGGTATTCTGCGAAGGCGTTATCCGGCATTGTTTACGAAGAGGAGAGAAAAGGGTCTTCCCGGGGCGGGGCTACCGAAAGGATGATGCTCGTGGATGTACGCAGCCAGGCGGCTCGCGATGTCTCGCTCCTGAGCCGGGGAGTGGATGAAATGATTACCCCGGAAGATCTGGAGCGGAAAATCGTTCGCGGTTACGAAGAAGATTTGCCCTTGATTGTGAAGGAAGGTTTCGATCCCAGTGCGCCCGACATTCATCTTGGACATACAGTGAGCCTGAGGAAATTGAAGCAGTTCCAGGACCTGGGACACCAGGTGGTTTTTTTGATCGGTGATTTTACCGGTCGTATTGGCGATCCAACCGGCAAGAATGAAATCCGTAAGCAGCTCACCGAAGAGGAAGTGATTGAAAACGCCCGAACCTACGCCGAACAGATCAACGTTATTCTGGACCCCGTAAGAACGATCGTGGAGTTCAATAGCAAATGGTTGAAACATCTGACCCTGGTCGATATGATCGAAATCATGGGGCGGTTCACCGTCGCCCGGATTATCGAACGCGAGGATTTTTCCCAACGACTGAAAGCCGGTAAGCCGGTCGGCCTCCACGAATTCCTTTATCCGATGATGCAGGCTTATGATTCGGTGGCTTTGCGCTCGGACGTCGAACTGGGTGGCAGTGACCAGCGGTTTAATCTGCTGGTCGGGCGGGAAATGCAGCGCCACTTCGGCCAGGATGCCCAGGTTGTGATCACCATGCCTCTTTTGGAAGGGACCGACGGTGTTGAAAAGATGAGTAAAAGTCTGGGGAACTATATCGGAATCAGTGAACCGCCTTTCGAGATGTTCCACAAGGTAATGGTCATCCCAGATTCGTTGGTTGAAAAATATTTTTTGCTGTTGACCGAAATCCCGGAGGATAAGATTGCCACCCGGCAGAGAGCATGCCGGGATGGTGCACTGCACCCCCGGCAGTGGAAAAAAGAGCTGGCCTGGGAAATAGTCCGAATGTACCACGGATCTGCCGCTGCCTCACAGGCGGATGTTGATTTTGAAAAGGCATTCGTCCTGGAAGAAACCCCCCAGGGTGCCCGAGACATCATCGTCCGGGAAACGGACCTCGCAAATGACAGAATATGGATTCTGAAGCTTCTCAGGATGACCGGTATCCCCTCCTCGAACAGTGAAGCCCGACGGCTGGTCGAACAGGGGGGAGTCTCTTTGGACAACCAGCGGATTTCCGATTCCCAGGCAGAAGTGGCTCTGGCTGACGGAGGGCTGCTCCGGGTTGGGAAAAGGAACTTTTTTCGAATCGTCCGCGCCTGAAAAACCCTAGACCCGCCGGCGGCGGTGCACGGAATGTCCGCTACGCGCTCCCATTTGCAACAGTGGGCGTTTTGCGATAAAATATAATGTAAAAGGAATGGGGGTCATCGTGAAGAGTGGGTTGTTGCCCACTCTTTGTTTTTATTCGGGTGAAAAATCTTTGGGAATGGGGCAACTCCCGGAGTAGCCGCTGAGATGCACCTGTCGTGCTGGCGAACAAGCTCTTTTCAGGTGGGAGGTTCGGAATGAGTAAGGATATATTTTTAGCCATCGAACAGATCGAACGACTCAAGGGGATTCCTCGGGAGATCCTCAAACAGGCTGTGGAAGCCGCCCTGCTTTCCGCCTATCGGAAAAATTTCCGGTCGTCGCACCGGCGAGTTTCGGTCGTCATCGATCCCGCCACCGGAGAGATTCGAATCTATTCCCGGAAGACCGTCGTCGAAGAGGCCAGGGATGCTAGCTGTGAAGTTGGCCTGGCTGAACTTTCCCGACTAAAGATCTCTGCGAATCCAGGCGAAGAAGTGGAAATCGAGATCACTCCTCGTGATTTCGGGCGGATTTCCGCCCAGACGGCAAAGCAGGTCATCATGCAGCGGATCCGTGAAGCGGAACGGACCATGGTCTTTGACGAATTTTCTGGGAGAGAGGAAGATATCGTAACGGGAATCGTCAACCGGAAAGAAGGTAAAAATATCATCGTCGATCTGGAAAAGACCGAAGCCCTGCTCCCAGCCAACGAACAGGTGGAGTCGGAAAATTATCGGATCAACGCTCGCATGAAGTTTTATGTCGTTGAGGTTCGCAAGACTTCCAAGGGCCCGCAAATTCTCCTGTCGAGGACCCATCCTGGCCTGGTGCGCCGGTTATTCGAATTCGAAATTCCGGAGGTCCAGGAAGGATTCGTCGATGTCAAGGCTATTGCCCGGGAACCTGGCATCAGAACTAAAATCGCTGTGGAAAGCCGGGACGAGAGAATCGATCCGGTGGGAGCCTGTATTGGAAGCAAGGGGGCGCGGGTGAAGCACATCACCGATGAACTGCGGGGTGAAAAGATCGATATTGTCAAATGGAATTCCGACCCCCGGATTTTCATCGCTGGTGCGCTGAGTCCCGCCCGGGTGACTCAAGTAGAGCTTGATCCCGAAAACCGGGTGGCGAAAACCTATGTTCCGGAAGACCAGCTTTCGCTGGCAATTGGTAAAGAGGGGCAGAATGCCCGTTTGGCTGCTCGGCTGACCGGCTGGAAAATCGATATTAAGAGTTAAATCCTCACCGGGGGAACGTGACTGGAATGAAGAAAAGAAAAAAAGTACCGCTGAGGATGTGTCTGAGTTGCCGGGTCAGGCAGGAGAAAAAAGTGATGATCAGAATCGTGGAGACCTCTCCTGGTGGTCTAGCGATCGACCTCACCGGAAAAAAGGCCGGGCGGGGAACTTATGTGTGTCCGAATCAGGATTGCCGAGACCGCTTGAGCCGGAAGAATCTCAGCGCGGCCTTCAAAAAGAACTTGAATGAAGAGGATGTCGCCCGTTTGAAAAAATCACTGGAAGATTCGGTTGATTTTCCGTGAGAGGAGGTTCCAGATGGCGAAAGTCAGAATCTATAAGATCGCCGAACAGTTGGGTATGCCGACCCGCGAAGTGATGGAAATACTCAAAGGTTTGGGAGCCGATGTAAAAAACCACATGAGTGGTATCGATGAAGAATTGATTGATCTTCTTCGTGAAGAGAGGGATTTTCAAAAACAAAAAAAGGAAGAGAAGCGGAAAAAGCGGGAAAAAACCATCACCCTGCAGACTCTGCCAGTGCTCAAGGAAATGGCCCGACTTCTTGATATTTCCGTTGGCGAACTGGTAATAGAGTTGTCGGACAAGCATATAATATTCGATTCATCGACCCCGTTGCCTCCCCTGGTTGTTGAACGTTTGATCCTGGAACGGGATTGGGAAGTGGAATGGAAAGACGGCCTTCGGGAGGAGACGCTAAAGGCGCTTCATGCTAAAAAAGAGACCCGACCGCCGATCGTGACTATTCTCGGACACGTCGATCATGGCAAGACTACCCTGCTTGACGTGATTCGCAAGACCAGAGTGGCGAATTCCGAGGTGGGCGGGATCACCCAGAAAATCGGTGCTTATCAGATTGAGATCAATGGGCGGAAGATCACCTTTATCGATACCCCCGGCCACGAGGCCTTTACCACGATGCGGGCCCGGGGAGCCCAGGTGACTGATATCGCGGTGCTGATGGTGGCCGCTGACGATGGAGTGATGCCCCAGACCAGCGAGGCCATCCAGCATGCCCGGGCTGCCGCTGTGCCCATTATCGTTGCCATCAACAAAATGGACAAACCCGGGGTCAACCCCGATCGGGTCAAGCAGCAACTTGCCGATCAGGGCTTAATTCCGGAAGAGTGGGGAGGAGACGTCATCTGCGTCAATATTTCCGCCTTGCAGGGAAAAGGGATTTCCGAGCTGTTGGATATGATCCTGCTTCAGGCTGACCTGCTTGAGCTGCAAGCCGCGCCACGGGGTTTCGCGATCGGTACGATTATCGAGTCGCGGCTGGATCGGGGGAAGGGGCCGGTCGCTACAGTGTTGGTTCAAGAAGGAATCCTGCGGGTCGGAGATTTCTTCGTCTCCGGGTCCAGCTGGGGAAAAGTTCGGGCGATGACCGATGACCGGGGCAAGGGCATCAGGGAGGCACCCCCTTCTTCTCCAGTTGAATTGGCGGGTTTTTCCGAACTCCCCCTGGCAGGGACCAGGATTGTCGTCGTCGAAGACGAAAAAATGGCCCGTTTAATCGGGGAGCAGCGTATGCAAGGTGTTCGAGAGAAGATGTTGGGGGGAGCCATTCAACGCGCGTCATTGGAAGAATTGCTGGCTCCTGAAAAAGGGGAAGCCCGGGTGTTGAACATCGTGCTCAAAGCCGACTTGCAGGGATCGGCGGAAGCCCTTGAAAAGGCGCTTGGCCCGCTCGCCAGGGAAGGGGTGTCCATCAACCTGGTGTCCAGGGGCGTGGGGAATATCAACGAGGCGGATATTCTGCTGGCTTCCGCATCCAGTGGTATAGTCGTCGGCTTCAATGTAAAAGCGCTCACCGAGGTTCTCCGGATCGCCAAGCAGGAAGGGGTGGATGTGCGACTGTACCGGATTATTTATGACGTAGTCGATGATATCGACCGGGCAATCCAGGGATTGGTCACTCCGGAGATGGTTGAGGAGGTGACCGGGAAAGCCGAAGTGCGGGCTATTTTCAGGATGTCCCGCATCGGTACCGTTGCCGGGAGTTACGTTGTCGATGGGAAAATCGAACGGAATGCCTTGGTCCGGGTCATTCGACAGGGGGAAATCATCTGCCGGGACGAAAAAATATCTTCCCTTAAACGCTTTAAGGACGATGTCCGGGACGTGGCGCTGGGCTACGAGTGTGGAATTGGTCTGGAACATTTCGCCGATTTCAAGGAAGGGGACATGTTGGAAGTTTACCGGATCCGGGAGAAAAAATGAGAGCCGGGGTTAGCCGGATCGAAATTCTCATCAGCCGGAGTTTTTCGTTAAAAGACCGGAGGAGAGTGATGAATTCAGTCAAACATCGACTCCGGAACCGCTTCAATATTTCGATCATCGAAACCTCTTCCAGCAACACCTGGAACCAGGGGATCTTCGGTATTGCTTTGGCCGGGGAGGACGAGCGGGGTATCCGATCCGTAGTAGAAAAAATCGTCAGTTTTTTGGATGAAGATGACCGTTTCGAAGTCATTGACGTGTCCCTTGATTTGATCTGAGCGGTGCTTCACACTCTATCTATACATACTCAAATTTCATACTCGTTGCCTTCGGGTACTGACTGTTTGGCTTTTTCGTAACTAAAGCAGTGAAGGGTGAAATCACAATCGTTACGGGGTTATCACTTTGCTGAGCACTGGAGAAAGTGCGGTGGATTGAACCATGAGCGAACAAAGGGCACGGCGTTACGCGGAACTCATCAAGCGGGAGATTTCCCTGATCCTGCTCGGGTCAGTCGATGACGTCCGGTTGAAGCGATTTACCCTGACCCGAGTGGAGGTCACCTCGGATTTGAAGCTGGTCCGGGTTTACCTGAGTTTTCCCGGAGAAGCGGCGGAAGTCGCAGAAAAATTCGAGGCCTTGCAGAAAGCGGCTAAATTCATCAAAAATAAACTCGTCGGAAGAATTCGCATTCGCTACATGCCGGAGATTCTCTATTTTCCGGATGTTTTCCTTGAAAAAGCATCCCGGGTGATTGACCTCTTGAATCAAATTGAACCCCAAAGGGAGGAGTCCAACCCTTGTTGAATCTCTGCTCCGTGTTGCAAGCGATCTCCGCCGGTGAACGTTTTCTGCTTTCCTCCCATCAGAGTATCGATGGAGATGGCTTAGGATCCATGCTCGCTTTCGATTCTCTCCTGCGGTATCTAAGAAAAGAAACAGTCATGGTTTATGATGGCATAGTTCCGTACTTTTACTCGTTTCTTCCCGGGGTCGAACGGGTACATTCCTGTGAACGATATTTTGAGATCGAGCGGCCCGATTCTTGGGTGTTTGTAGCCCTGGATTGTTCCAACCCCGAACGCATGGGAGAAGCCGACCGGATCCGCCGGCAATGCGGACTGGTGATCAACATCGATCACCATCCGGACAACATCATGTTCGGTCACGTGAACCTGGTGGACCATGATGCGCCGGCTTCCTCGCTCCTGATATACGAACTGCACAAGAATTTAGGGATCACCATTGACTCTGCGACGGCCATCCAGATTCTGACCGGTCTGATCACGGATACCGGCGGGTTTCAATTTACCGAATTGAATCCAAAGCTGCTGACGATACTCGGTGAACTGGTCGCTACCGGGGCGTCGGTCGCGGCGATTATACGCTATGTCTTCAAATACCGGCGGAGCGAAGCACTGCGATTATTGGGCCGGGCCCTGAACAACCTGGATTATTTTCCAAAATACAATTGTTCGATCACCTACCTGAGCCGGGAAGACTTCATTGCCTGTGGAGCCTTCGAGGAAGACGCCGAAGGAATCGTCGATTACGGTCTGCATATCCAGGAAGCCGAAATTTCCTTTTTCATCAAAGAGATGAAGCCGGGCCACAACAAGGTCAGTCTCCGCTCGCAAGGCCGGATCAATGTCCTGCCTATCGCCCAGTATTTTGGGGGCGGAGGGCATTACAAGGCTGCCGGCTTCAAAATAAATGGGACCCTTATTCAGGTGAAAGACCGCCTACTCGCCTGCCTCGCAGATTTTTCCCTCACGCGGAATTCGGTCCCCTCGGGCGAAGGTGGCAGGTAACCCCCGACAATGGACTTCGCAGTGTCCGGCGGGGTTTTCAACCTCTATAAACCGGTGGGGATCACTTCTCATGACCTGGTGGATAGCGTCCGCCGGAACTTACCGGGAAAGTGCGGTCATACGGGAACGCTCGACCCTTTCGCGCGGGGGGTGATGTTGGTGTGCTGGGGGAAAGCCACCCGGCTCGCCGCTCTTTTTCAGGATCTTCCCAAGACCTACCGGGCCTGGATTCGTTTTGGCATTGAGACCGACACCTTTGATGTGAACGGGACACTCACGGCCTGGAATGATTCACCCGTCAAGGAAGCCGTCCTCCGGGATCTCCTGGGCCAGTTTCAGGGGGAATGCCGCCAGACGGTCCCTCCTTATTCCGCTCGGAAATACCGGGGAAAACCTTTATACTGTTACGCCCGCAATGGCCTGCCGGTTCCCTTGGCCGAAAAAACAGTCTGGATCGAACACCTGGAACTTTGCTCGTTCGAGGGGAACCGGTTCGCCGCGGTGGAACTCCTCGTGAAGTGCTCCAGCGGGACCTACATTCGCAGCCTGGCCAGGGATCTCGGCCGCCGATTGGGTCCAGGAGCCTGTCTCGTCTCCCTACGCCGGGAAGAGGTGGGGACGTTCACCATCGATACCAGTGTTCCCCTGAAGAGTTTAATTCCCTTTCAGGAGCGGGCCGCCCGACACCTCATTCCCCCTGCTGAAGCGCTGTACTGGTTGGACGAATGGGAGATCGGGACAGATGACGCCAGGTTTTTCATCCAGGGAAACCCGGTACGCTGTCCTCACCCGGAAGCGGTAAAATCACCGTTGGTCAAGGTAGTGATGAACACCCTTTTTCTGGGAATTGGGCGGGTTGACCCCACCGAAAGGGTCGTCAGGCCGGAAATAGTATTCTGAAGAAGTTTGAGGTTGGGAAGAGGGGTTATCAGGAGTCATTCATGAAATGGGACCGGGGATTCGCTGATATAGAGAAAGCCGGAGTGCTGGTTCTCGGGTTTTTCGACGGTCTTCACCGGGGGCACTGCCAGGTTCTGGATGAGGCCTTCCGGTTGGCAGCGGACTGGCAGTGTCCCTGCGAGCTACTTACCTTGTACCCGCATCCGGATCTCACCAGTGGGCAGTCTGATGTGGCTTACCTGACTACCTACCGGGAGAAGTGGACGCTGTTTCAGAGCCGTTATCCGGCCGGCCGGTTTCGTTTTCTGCGCTTCGACCGGACGGTTATGGCTACTCCCCCGGACCGTTTTTTACGCTGGCTTTTGGATTGTTTTTCACCCCGGGGGATCTGTGTCGGTGAAGACTTTCGTTTTGGCTACCGAGCGGCCGGGGACACTGGTTTTCTCCGCTTCTGGGGTGCCGAGCATGGAGTAGGAGTGACGGTCCTTCCGCCTGTTCTGCTCGGAGGGGCAGCGATTTCCAGTTCCCGGATACGGGAATGCCTGCGATCGGGTAATGCCGAAGAGGCCGCTCGACTGCTGGGATATCCCTACCAGGTCTTTGGCCGGGTGAGGTCGGGTCGACGGATTGGCCGCACTCTCGGATTCCCGACTATCAATCTATACCCATCTTCCCGCAAACTTCTGCCTCGGGACGGAGTTTACCGGGGTGAAGTATTGGGAGAGGAGGTTGCCAGTCCGGCGCTGGTCTACGTCGGCACGCGGCCTACTCTGGGGAGCGGTGGGCGGAGGGTGGTCGAGGCCTACCTCCGGGGGAAACCCATCGGTGACCTTTATGGCAAACGCCTCAGTGTTGCCTTCCACGGGTTCATCCGGGGGGAGATGGTTTTCCGGTCGCTTGAAGACCTCCGGATCCGTATTTTACAGGATTTACAGGCACTCGAGCGCTATTTACACTATACAGGCGGTATGTTACACTATAATTTGAATATTTATAACGATGGGGGTGTGGTCAGCATTGGCCTTAACCAGAGAAAAGAAACAGGAGATTATTACTTCTTTCAAAATTCACGACATTGATACCGGTTCTCCGGAAGTTCAAATCGCTCTTCTCACAGCGAGCGTTAAAGATCTAACCGAACATTTGAAAATCCATTCAAAGGATTTTCATTCCCGGCGGGGGCTGTTCATGATGGTCGGTCAGCGGAGAAGGCTGCTGAATTACTTGAAAACCTACCATATAGACCGGTATTTCGCCATCTTGGAAAAACTAGGATTGAGGAAGTAAGGGAGGTTGTTGACCATAGAGAGAGCTATCATTCCATTTGGAACCCATGCCCTACACGCGGAAATCGGCAGGATGGCCAAGCAGGCCGACGGGAGCGTTCTGGCTCGGCTGGGCGACACGGTAGTTCTGCTTACCGCTGTTGTCTCGGAAGAGCCCCGTGAGGACCTCGACTTTACACCGCTTTTGGTCGATTATGAAGAGCGATTTTACGCAGCGGGAAAAATCCCCGGCGGATTCATCAAGCGGGAAGGACGACCCCGTACGGAGGCAATCCTGAACGCCCGGTTGATCGACCGATCGATCCGTCCCTTGTTTTCTGAGTTGAACCGCTACGATGTCCAGGTCGTCGCCACGG
>DATIKP010000098.1 GCA_035477455.1 Atribacteraceae bacterium | reverse complement strand
GGTGATAATTAGGCCCTTCAAACGTATGGATAAAGACAAAGGAGTCCAAGGACCGATGTTTGTATATTCCACGATTGGTTGTAAAAGCAGTTCCTGATTAAACTGGATCGTCGGTTTAATTCATACTTTATATTTCGATAGGTGTGGAAGATGAGATGAAATTATGGAAAAGAGAGAAAACGGAGTAGTCAGCAGTCGCACCGAGGTGTGTCCACCTTGTCGGAACAGAACATTATTATGCTTGGGGGTGTAGGGATGGGAAACAGTGAAACTTCAGCTGACCTGCTGAACTACTATTGTCTACGCGAAGGTCTGAGAAAAAAGGGCGAATACACCGCCTGCCCGCTGGCTGTTTTGAGCCGCGTGTCGGCAGCCATCAGTGGGCTGTCCAACCTGGAGGCGATTCTCCGTATCGGGCTGGACACTACGCTGGAATTTATGAATGGGGCGGTTGGCGGGATCATGCTGCTTGACGAGGAGACAAACATGCTCTGCTATCACGTCTACCGGGGGTTGTCTGACACCTACGCGGAGCATATGTGTATCAGGCTTGGGGAGGGGATCGCTGGCAAAGTTGCGGAGAGCGGCAAGGCCATCCTTGTGAACGATATTTCGCGGGATCCCGGCGCTGCCAGGCCTCACCTGATCAGCACAGAAGGACTAAAAGCTTTTGTCAGCGTGCCGCTTCAGGCAAAAGAGCGGGTGCTTGGGGTGATGAACTACGGGAGCCGGACTGAACGTCTCTTTACGGAAGCGGATACCCACCTTTTGCATTCCATCGGCGACCAACTTGGCATTGCTATTGAGCGTGCCAAGCTCTACGAGCAGTTGAAAAAGGGTCGGGAGAGGTACCGGCAGTTGGCGCGGCAAGTTATCCTGGCTCAGGAGGAAGAAAGGAAAAGAATTGGCCGGGAGCTACATGACGAAACGAGCCAGACATTGGCCGGCTTGGCCCTTAACCTGCAGGCGTTGATTGAGCTTGCCGAAATGATCGGGATTCAGAATGAGCAGTTTAAGACCATGTTAAGGAAGACCCACGCGGCCACGGTAGGGGTGAATATCGAAGTCAGCCGATTGATCGCGGATCTGCGACCGGCGCTTTTGGACATCCTGGGGCTAGTACCCGCCATCCGCCAGTACGCGGAAACGAGTCTGACGTCCCTCGGCATCCGAGTAAGTTTTGAACTGGACGAGTTGAAAAGAATCCTGCAGCCGGAGGAAGAGCTTACCCTTTTTCGCTGGGTCCAGGGAGCTGTGGGGAATATTATCCAACATGCCCAGGCAAAAAATGTAACCCTCTCACTTAAAAAGGTCGACGGAAATCTGGTTTTGCAGGTCATCGACGATGGCAAAGGTTTCAATATGTCTCAGGTTTCTGATGGCGGTGACAAGGGGCGGGGCTACGGCCTATCTAATATGCGTGAAAGAATGGACCTGATTGGTGCGATGAGCACGGTGCAGTCAGAGCCGGGGAAAGGGACTACTGTGACAGCCGTCATCCCGCTGGGTGAACGGTGGGGAAGTGGAAAGTGAGGGGCGCTGCATGCGAAAGATTAGAGTTTTAGTGGTTGATGACCATACCATTGTCCGTGAGGGAGTCTGCGCCCTGCTCGGTCTTTCGCCGGAAATGGACGTGGTGGGCGAGGCTTCCAATGGCGTTGAAGCGCTGGAGATGGTCAGGAAGTTCAAGCCCGACGTGGTGCTCATGGATATTGCCATGCCCCTGATGGATGGGCTGGAGGCAACGCGGCGGTTGGCCAGAGAATTTCCGGAGACGAAAGTCCTGGCACTGACACAGCACGACGACCGGGAATATGTCTTTCAGATTATTGAGGCGGGAGCGCGGGGTTTTATCAGCAAAACAGTGGCTTCATCGGATCTTGTTATGGGCATCCGTTCGGTTAGCCGCGGCGATTCTTTTTTATCTCCGAATGTAGCAAAATTTTTGGTGGATGATTTTCAGAGAGAGGTGGTCGGGAGGAAAAGCCTTGACCCCTATGAACAATTAACGGAAAGGGAGAGAGAAATTTTAAGGCTGCTGGCTGAGGGGTATACAATACCGGAAATCGCCGAAATGTTGGTGCTCAGTCCCAAAACTGTGGAGGGGCACAAGACCCGTCTGATGGGGAAACTGGATCTGCACAACCGGACCGAGCTGGTTAAGTATGCCGTACGCAAGGGGATTATCATTATTTAGGCGGAAGTAATAAAAGAAAAATCAGAAAATA
>DATIKP010000097.1 GCA_035477455.1 Atribacteraceae bacterium | reverse complement strand
CAAGAGATGCTCCGTTTTCCAACCGGTCACGGAATTCTGTGGTTTTTGTCCGGAGTTCGGTATCGCTTAACCGGGAACACTTATCTTCCAAAGCATTGACCGGCTCCACATAGGTTTCCTGGAGACTACGAATCAACCGGTTCTGAGTTTTCCCAGAAAAAAAATCCTTTACGAATCCAAGCATTCTTTCTTATCCTCAAAAATACAGGCTGTAGGTGTTTAGCGGTTTAAGCTTTTAGGTAATAGCCATGCAAGTTTTTGTTTTACCTAAAAGCCTGCCGCCTAATAGCCTGCTTTTCTCTTTCTCTAATCAACCTACCCGCCACCGTCGAATCAGTTACTTTGCTGTGTCCCGGCAAAAACCCGAGCCGGTGATTTACATCAACCGAAATGTAGCTTCTAAGTCCCCCCTGCCCCTTTTCCAAAGGGGTAGGGGGATGGGGAGTTTTCCTGCCCGAAGTCGTCAGGCCCCGACCGGTTGACTGCCTTATGTTAAACACCTCTCATGTAAGGTATCGTCAGTGTCGAATATTGTTCCACGAGACCATTTGCCAGGCCGATAGGCCAATTATACCACAGGAGCGAAGGCACCGGAGAAATACCGCCAGGGAGGACGGAATGGTGGATAGCGTCAAGGGGGTGAGCTGGCCGCAGAGATTGTTTATTTCCCGCTTCGGGCCTCCTAGCGGCCTCTTCTTCCGTTCATGGCCTGGACCAAAAACCAGATAATTCCGATACCCAAAAGGTAGTCACCGATACTCACAACAAACGGCTGAACATACAAGAGGGAGTAATAAGGAACTATGTCACCGAGCCACGCCAGAGGGGTTGCGCTCGTCATTGCGACATAATCCGGAAAATGACCGGCATAGAAACGCTCGACCAAGGCTCCAAGGCCCAGTTGACGGGCAAGGGGGAGGGATACCGGCATCCGTCCCTGGTTGACCGCCATGACCGCAATATTACACATCGTTCCAGCGGCAATCAGGAGCATGCCGGGTAACCGATATGAGAGCGTTGTAGCAATAAATACAACGCTCATTCCCACTAAGGTCAACCAGATAAAATCAGCGGGGAAAAGCGCCAACACGACATAACGAACCAGAAACCCGACAATGATCAGCCAAAAAAAAGGCATTTTGATCTGTTTTAGATAGCCGAGCTTGCCTCCCGTGACCCAACCGGCCAGGATCCCATAAATAATAAAATCAGCCAGCATCATTGATGGTTTCTTACGTCCTCCAATACGACATAAAGCGCTTCGAGCACTTCCGCATCGTAAAATGAGCGTTCATCATTGTTCATTATCCGCAGGGCTTCCTCAACAGGGTAGGCTTTTCGGTAGGGCCGGTCCGAGGTCAAAGCATCAAAAACATCGGTAACCGCCAGTATGCGTGCTTCGAGCGGAATCTCGCTGCCACGTTTCCGGTCGGGATAGCCGGATCCGTCACATCGCTCGTGATGGGCACGGACGAAACGAGCCGCTTCCCTGAGGAAATCTACTTCGCTTATGATTTCCTCACCGATCACTGGATGCTCTTTGACCACCAGGTATTCTTCATCGTCTAAACCGCTCGATTTACTTAAAATTGAATCGTTAATCCCGATCTTCCCCACGTCATGAAGGAGTGAAGCGTATTCGAGCATTTCCCGCCCCCGATTCGAGAGGCGGATTTTCTCGGCTATGGCCAGGGAAAGTTCCGCTACCCGGGCTGAATGACCGCGGGTGTAGGGATCTTTGGCATCGATTGCCGCCGTCAGGGCTCGCAAAAGAGCCAGCTGACTTTTCTTGGTATCGGCATAAAGCTTGAAGGAATACCGGGCGACCATGAGCGGAATGAAAAAAAGGACAACCCCCCAGTATCCAATGTTGGTATAGATGAGGGCAAGCAACAACGAAAAGGGAAACATGGCAAAATACTGGATAATGATTCCGTTGATGTTTTGCCGCCAAAGAGTCCTCACCGCTGTCCCGCTGGACATGGATACCACGGCGATGATTAAAAGAACGTTACAAAGGAAAAAGATTATAATCGAAGAAAAAACCGCTCCGTAAAAAACGAAGGTATCCCAATGAAACTGATATCCGCGCAGATACTGGAACACCAGACCGGAAGCAAAGGCCGACAGGGCGAATTGGGAACCGTTGAAAAGCGCCTTTTTCAAGCCTCCGGTGATAGTCCCCAGGGTCATACCCCCAAAGGCCACCAAGGCGGCGAATAGGGGAGAAACCAGAAGAATAGCGGCATACACCACGGCAAAACTCACGGAAATAGCGGTACCGTAGGGAAGGTGGATCGGCATGATCTCGGAAATGAAGGTAATCAGTAGAAAAGTGACAAAGAGGGGCAGTGAAACCTGTGAGACATCCAAATACCAAACAGACAACCCAAAGATAAGAACACCAAGGGCAATAACCCCATAAACGAAACAGGGGAAAATCCATTTTTTTACGAGACCGTCCATTCTGTTTCCCGGGGTGGACCGGGAGATATCTTATGGATGCAGTAACGGTTGCTACCTCCAGGAAAAACCGGCGCCGCTTGCCAGGACTATGGCCAGAAGGCCAAGCAGGACACTGACGATCTTTGCCATGGTAACATCCTCCTTCGCTGATTCTCCATCTCGTTCCGCTGGTTTATGAGATGGGAAATAGCTCCGCTGAAAAAGATATTCCCCGGTTCCACCCCACTCCTCTCAAACGCTTTCCAGATGGACAAGGATTTTTCGGTTCAGGGCATCAAGAGTTCCTCGGGCCGCCGATTCGAAAAGATCATCCTTGACTACTGCGGCTCCAGTCAGGATACCCATCTCTCCATCGGGGAAGCGATAGTCAACAACAACAAGCACGACATCGCATCCCGAAAAGCTGTGAGTGGATATCCCGCGCAAGGTAAAAAAACGCCCCCCCATCAAGTCATTGATACAACGGAGAACTGCCTCACCTGCCAGCGCAATCCGATCGGACGCTTTTGGATGGTCCTCCGCCACTTCAGTCCGGAACGTCTTTTCGCCCAGCCTAATTTCCACCTCGGCACTCACCCCGGCGCGATTCCTCTTCCAACCCAGGCTCCATAAAACCGGACGCAGTAACTCTCCGTTTGGTTCCTTTCTTTTACTCCCCTCCAGGTCAAAGCTCACAATACTGATTTTTTTATGGTCTACATCAAGATTATACCGGGCATGCAACAGGGTCTCAATGTCCCGGGCCAACAATCGGGGAGGCTTGCTCCGGTTGGAAAGGACGTGGATTTCGCTAATAACGCCCCCATCACCCATGACCCGAACATTGACCACACCATCTATATTCTCGATAGAACTTTCGATCGCTTTTAGGTCCACAGGGTTTTCCATGGCTCCTCAGCGGGGTCACCTCGCTTTTTCAGTATACCGGATCAATCAAGCCGTAATCACCGTCACTCCTTTTATAAAGCACCTGAACTTTGTCTTGATCCATATCCTTATAGATAAAGAAACTGTGACCGAGCATTTCCATTTGCAACACCGCATCTTCCATGCTTATCGGTCGAAGAACGAATTTCTTGGTACGCACCACTTCGCCAACCCGGGTGTCCTCTTCGCTCGGAGAGGACAATAAAGATTTCTCCGTTCCAAGGGCAAAGACTTCCCCGGCCCGCAACGCTCCCCTCCCCTCGAGTTTCCCTTTGTACTTCTTGATCTGACGTTCCAGCTTATCCACAACCATATCAAAAGCGCTGCGCCAGTCTGGTCCAATTCCTTCCCCCCGAATTACGATCCCGCTGGCCGTGGTCATTGCTTCCGCCTTCACCCGTCCTCTTTCCAAGCGAAAGGTCACGGTTGTGTCGATCAAGCGGTGGAAAAAACGCTCGAGTTTCGTCAGCTTCCCGGTTACATAGTCCCTCATTTTATCTTGTACATCAATATTCTCGCCTCTAATGATTACTTCCATCCGGAACACTCCTTTCACATCCAGTGACAGGTGTCATGGTGATCCCGCGATACAGACGGTCGGCCAGGTTCATGTCGAAGAAACCGGCTCCCGGGCTAAATGTATTGGCCAGGCCGCAGGCCGCGGCGAACCGGACGGCCTCGCAGACCGAAAGTCCCCGGGAAAGCCTTTCAACCAGAGCACCAACCATGCTGTCTCCAGATCCGATATAATATTCCCCTCCCTTCACCTCCTCCGGCCACGACACGAAAAAGACACCTGATTCCCACCCGACAACCAATCCCCGGGGTCCATCGGAAAGAACAACCAAGGCGACGCCTTTTTGGCGGAACTCACGAACAGCCCGGACTTTGTCCGGCAAAGATCGGATCGGGAAACCAAGCGCCTCCTGAGCCTCTTCAACATTAGGTTTTATCATAAACGGAGCAAAATGAAAAGCCCATTTGAAGGCATCTCCAGAACTGTCGAGTATGGAAAGCACCTTTTTTTGTGTAGACATCTCCATCAGGCACCCATACAGATCGCGGCGCATCCCCGGGGACAACGATCCGGAAAGGACCAGGTAATCACCCTCCATCATTATTTCGTCAAGAAACCGGTAAAACCGATCGATGACCGACAGACGAACCGGGGGGCCGGGCACATTAATCACAGTATGCCTTTTCTGCAACCTTTCATGGAGCACGGTGGTAATTCTGGTCTCCCCCTCTACCGGCCAGGCCCGAAAAGAAATTATTTCTTTGTTAAGCGCCCGGCCGATCTTCCGGCCGATCATTCCGCCCAGAAAAAGATGGAGGAGGGGCTCACCACCGACTGTCTTGATCGCCCGGGCGACATTGATTCCCTTGCCTCCCGGAGTGGATATCGACCAAGCTGCCCGGTTAACCGCATCGAGATAAAGCTCATTTATGATCAGGAGATGGTCAAGGGCCGGATTCAGGCATAAAACATGAATCACAGAGTGTTTTCCCTGATAAAGAGTTCGACCTCATCTCTCGTGGGCAGAGCCGGAATAGCCCCTTTCTTCAGGGTCGTCAGCGCACCGACCGCATTGGCGTACCGGACAGCGAAACGAAGCGTTTCCTCGGGCACATCCTGTCGATCCCGGATTTTATTCCAGAACGGGGCGAGTGAACTGACCAAACCACCTACAAAACCGTCCCCGGCGCCAGTGGTGTCCACCGACTTGACCGGGAAACCATTCGCACGGATCAGTTGATCTCGGTAGTAAAGCATCGATCCGTCCCGACCCATGGTAATGGCCAGAAGAGGTGGATCGTAGCGGCTGCGAATGAAACGGATCGCCTCGTCAAGGTTATGGGTATCGGCAATAAAACAGGTTTCCTCTTCATTCAACTTGACCAAGTCGCAATACTCCAATCCCCGACGTATCTTTTCCCGGGCATCACCGGTGTTTTTCCATAACGCTGGTCTGAGATTAGGGTCATAAGAAAGGAGATATCCATATTTCCGCGCAAGCGTAATGGCCTTGAACGTCGCACTGTGCGAAGGCTCGTGAGTCATAGTGATCGACCCAAAGTGAAACACGCCTGATCCGGAAAAACAATCTTCCTGGATATCGCCCTGATCGAGAAGCATGTCCGCTCCCGGATCCCGGTAAAAAACAAAATCCCGTTCTCCCTCTTCGGTTAGGGAGACAAAGGCCAACGTCGTTTTCGCTTTCCCGGTCGTAGAGAGAAACTGGGTATTGACGCCGTAAAGCTCCAGGGTTTCCCTCAGAAAATCCCCGAACGCATCTTTACCGACTTTACCGATAAAATAAGACGCAATACCGAGTTTGGCTATGCTCACTGCGACGTTGGCCGGTGCACCGCCGGGAGCCTTTTCGAATCCCGGTGCGTCTTTCAGGGTGACCCCATTTTCCGTCGAAACAAAATCGATGAGCAATTCACCAAGACTAATGGCTTTATTATCCACAATATTCACCTCGATAAATCACTTGCGAACCACCACTACCAACTCTCCAGATCGGATACCCGCCGATAGAATCCCTTCAATGCCGGATAAAGGTCCCGATAAATCCGGTAAATATCTTCATAAATCCGGGTTTTCGTTTGATCGGGAAGTATTTGATCAATGGTGGACACGGCTTGCCGGCAGGCTTCTTCCACCGAGGAAAACGCTCCGGTTCCCACCGCCGCGAGCAATGCCGCTCCAAAAGCAGGGCCCTCGTCAACCTTCACCGTCTGGAGAGGAACCTGGTAAATATCCGCCTGCAACTGGCGCCAGAAAGAGCTCTTGGCCCCTCCGCCGATCGCCCGGACCTCTTCGACCGGAATCCCCATTTCCCTGATAATTTCAAAGGAATCCCGCATCCCAAAGGTAACCCCCTCCAGCACTGAGCGAACCAGTTCATTCTTGCGATGTTTGAGGCTGAGACCGAAAAACACCCCCCGGGCATAGGGATCGGCATGTGGTGTCCGCTCTCCGGTCAGATAGGGCAAAAAAATGAGCCCCTCGCTGCCGACCGGAGCCAAGGCGGCTTCTGATGTAAGTATTTCATACCCATCCTTCGCCAGGAGGGTGGACAGGTTCTTTTCCTCCATCCCCAAAACATCCCGAAACCAGCGGAACGATCCTCCGGCGGACAGCATCACTCCCATCACGTGCCATTTCCCGGGAACGGCATGACAAAAGGTATGGACCCTTCCTTTCAAATCCACCTTCACTTCGTCGCTGAACGCAAATACCACCCCCGAAGTTCCCAGGCTTGCCGAGACCAGACCGGCGCTGACGATTCCGGTGCCGATCGCTCCTGCCGCGTTGTCTCCCCCGCCGGCTACGACCGGGATGTCCGGTGGAAGACCGAGGGTGAGGGCAAGGTCCCGGCGAACCACACCGGTTATTTCCGGTGATTCGAAGCAAGCCGGGAACCAGTTGGCCTGGAACCCCAGTCCCTCGATCATCTCGGTGGACCAGCGGCGCCCCGGTACATCGAAAAGCGACGTCCCGGAAGCATCAGACACGTCGGTGGCAAAGTCGCCGGTCAGGCAATAACGGATGTAGTCTTTGGGCAGGAGAACCCGGGCTATTTTTTGAAATATTTCCGGTTCGTTGTTTTTGACCCAGAGGATTTTCGGCGCCTGAAAACCCGCCAGGACCGGGTTACAGTTAATTTCCATGATCCGCTCATGCCCAATAATCTCGGTGATTTCCCGGCACTCCATAGCCGTCCGCTGATCACACCACAAGATCGCCGGCCGGAGAACCGCTCCTCTCTCATCGAGAAACACCGAACCATGCATCTGTCCAGTCAATCCGATTCCCTGTACACCGGCCGGCTCGATCCCCTGTTGACTCAACGCTGCCCGGAGGGCGGACAGCGTTCCCTGCCACCAGTCACCGGGATTTTGTTCCGCCCAATTCGGGCGGGGAGTGTAGAGGGGATACTCCGATGAAGCGGCGGCTAGCAGCTCCCCCGATTCATCGACCACGAGGGCTTTGCACCCAGTCGTTCCCACATCGATTCCCAAAAAAGTACGCACTGCGCCTCCACCTTCCTTTTCAAGTCATTCCCTTTCCCCGGCCTTCCGGTAACGTCACTGGGTTTTATACAAGCAGGGTTAAAGGCTCTTCCAGCAAGGTTTTCAAAAACTGCATGAAATGTGCCGCCACAGCTCCATCCACAATCCGGTGATCGGCAGAAAGGGTCAAGGTGAAAAGATGAGCCGGCACGATCGTTGCGCCATCAAAATACGGTTTCTTCCTGATCGCCCCACAGGCCAGAATCGCTGACTCCGGTGGGTTGATCACCGCGGAGAAATCATCGACACCGTACATCCCAAGGTTACTCACCGTAAAGGTGCCCCCACTGATCTCTTCGGGTAGGAGTTTGCCGTCGCGGGCCCGGGCCGAGAGATCCCGAACCGCCGCTGTAATATCAGCCAGCCCCTTCTTGTCTGCATCGCGAATAACCGGGACAATCAGTCCCTGGTCGAGAGCCACAGCCAGTCCGATATGAACGGAGGAGTTCATCTGAATTGCGTCACCGGTAAAATAGGCGTTGACCATCGGGAATTCCAGGAGGGCCCGGGCCGCCATCTTAATGATGATATCGGTGTAGGAAACCCGCTGACCGTTATGTTTTTCAATTACTGGTAACAGGCGGTCCCGCAGGTGGACCAGTTCTTCGGCATAGATTTCCTGGCGAACGAAAAAGTGAGGTTTATTCTGGGTACTTTCCAGCATCCGGTTGGCAATGGTCCGGCGCATTCTGGACAGCGGCACCGCTTCCTGATTCCGCGCCACCACCGTTTCCGGTTGTACCCCTTCAACCCGGGAAGGTACGGTCAACCCGGGAACCTCCCGTCGTGCCTCTTGGGCCCGCTCCACATCATCCTTGACGATCCGCCCCCCGGGACCGGTTCCGGAGATTTTGCTGAGGTCTATTTCATATTGTTGAGCGAGTTTTCTGGCTAAAGGCGACACTTTCATCCGACTGGAGCCGGAAGTGGCCGTCGTTACTTCCCCGGTTAGCGAAAGAGCCCGGTCGGCACCGGATGCGGCCGTTTTCGAAATTTGTTCCACCGCTTTCCCGGGTTCCGGCGGGGAAATTCCGCCATCCGATACCCTCTCCGGCAAAGCTTCACCTTTTTTACCGATGTACGCTACTGTCTGGGTGATCGGAATTGTTTCTCCTTCCCGATGTATGATCTTCAACAGCACGCCTGAGGCCGGTGACTCAACCTCCATATTGACTTTGTCAGTTTCGACTTCGAACAATACGTCCCCTTTTTCGACCTGATCACCTTCCTTTACCAGCCATCTGTTGATCACGCCCTCTTCCATTGTCAAGCCCAGTTTGGGCATAATCACGCTTTTAGCCACCTGCGACTCTCCTTTCCGGTTAATATTTGATTCTACTGCAATAAGTAATTCTGCTGCAAAAGAACGAAGGAAGCCTGGGCCTAAGCTGCCTAAACCAGCCGCCGAAATCACCGCATTTTCGCAGCAAAAAGGCCAAGGACAGCCTTTTCAGCATCACTGTAACCAGACGTGGTCATTGATGCGTGCGAGAAAATGCCAGATGAGGCGTTGCTGATGGCAACGCGGCCTCGCTGAAATGAGTTTTTGCAGCAAAATCATCTTTTATTGTCCTATTGGTTCTCCCGTATTAATTCCAGTCACTCGCAAGGTAAAGAAGCTACGTTCTTTCAAACGGGTACCAACCCGGATTGGGGTAGGCGGCCAAGTTCACCCGCTTTCATGATTTCGGAAATGTTGGCCTTGACCGGACCGCTGTCGTCAAGGACAATCGACCACCGCTCGTTCCGGCGAACCAGTACTTCTCTTTCTCCGTCCAGAGCGATTATCCCCATCTCCCCGTCCAGGGCGATCCGTTCTCCGATATCCAAATAGCCGAATTCACCGACGTACACCGTTTGGAGTAAACCCGGGGCAATAGGCACCGAAACACGTTTTCCGGTTTTCCCTAAACGGACGAACGCTCCACGTTTTTCCGAGGCGGGGACATCAGCTACCCGGCCGACCAGGGTACTGAGCCCAATTTTCAACGGGTCGGTATGGGTCACCGCGACCAGACGAATGGGCGCAACGTCCCAGACTGCCCGGGCGCCCCGTTCCCTGGTGGAGAGCAGGACAGCATCTACCAGCGCCGCATCCTGGAGCATATCGTCCTTTTCTATCCGCAGGATTTTCTGTCGCTGTAGGACTCCGTTTCCTTTCATCTGTCCGGTTAGATAGTAAGCGGCCGCCATGCCCACAACGGTTGGTTCGATCGTATCGGCAAACACATTGTTGGTCCCCGCAGACACTGGGAAAAGGGGTGTCGTTCCGCTTTTTTTAGCCACCAACCGGTTGGTGCCGTCTCCCCCGACCACCAGAATCAACTCCACACCTTGCTCCCGGACGGCGTACTCGGTAAAGGTAAGAGTGTCCTGCTCATCGCCGAAAACGGTCATCGGGCAAGCGTGAAAAACCAGGTGTTTCAACCAATGTCGGCCCTCATCCCGGGCCACTTCGACCAGTCCATAAGGGTCGGGCATATAGACAACCGCCACTGGAGAGTAAAGGATGCCGTCGAGTCCTCGCAAGATGCGCAGAAGGTAGTTTATTTTTTCACGGTTTCCAAAAACCGCCCCTTGGGCCACCAGACGCCTGATGTCTTTTCCGGAGGCCGGATTTACGATGAGGCCGATCTTTTTCAGTTTAATGGACCTCCTGTCCACCGGTGAGGTTGATGGCCTGACCGGTCATGTAATCAGACAAGGAGGAAGCGAGAAAGACGGCGACATTCGCCACATCGTCCACCGTGCATCCCCGTCCCAGCGGCACTTTCTCTACATACATCTTGCGGACCTGATCGGGAGATACACCCAGTTTCCGGGAATACTCTTTATCCAGGAGATCCCACATGGGGGTGGAAAACACATTTCCTGGACAAATGACATTCACGTTAATGCCAAAGGGAGCAAGATCCATAGCGGCGCTTTGGGACAGGCCGATGATCCCGAACTTCGAAGCGCTGTAGGCGCCGAGCCAAAGTCCACCCCTTTTGCCGGACTTGGAAGAGATATTGACGATTTTTCCTGATTTCTGTTCGACCATGACCTTGGCTGTCTCGCGCATGGTCAGAAACGTTCCCTTGAGGTTTACGTTTATTATAGCATCCCAGGTTTCTTCCGGGACTTCGGTGATAAAGTGGGCTTTGATTATTCCTGCCGAATTGGTCAAGATATCGATTCGTCCCCATCGGTCAAGAACCCGGGAAACCATTTCGGCGACCTGATCGGCCCGGGCGACGTCGACGGACAGAGCCAGGGACTCCCGACCAAGCCTCGCGATTTCAACAGCCGTTTCTTCCGCACCGGTTCGATTCAGGTCACAGCAAGCGACATGGGCTCCCTCGCTGGCGTAGCGAAGTGCCAGGGCCTGGCCGATCCCCGAAGCCGAACCAGTCACCAGAGCTATTTTATCTTGTAACGGATTAAGATCCATGCTTCATTCCTCCGCTTCACAACCGGTCCGCCGGGAGCCGGTAACTTGAATACATTCTTTCAGGGCTGGATACAACCGGATATATTGAGCAAATTTATCCTCGTACCGGCGAGCCGTTTCTGGCTGCGGTTCGTACACTCGCTCCACCTGAACGAGCGTATCGACCAGGCTACAAAAATCCGTTATGTTTTCTAACGCTTTCCGCCCCAAAAGCGCGGCACCCAGACAGGCGGCCTCGGAAATATTCAGGGTTTCCACCGGCACGTTAAAAATATTCGCTTTCAGGTTCAACCATTTTTCGTTTTGAGCGCCACCCCCCACCGCCCGCAACCGATCGACCTGGACCCCCGCTTTATTCAGGAGGGAAAGGTTATATTTCATCTCCAGGGTGACTCCTTCCAGGAGGGCTTTGATAAACTCCTGGCTTGTAGTCTCCAGTCGTAAACCGACGACCATCCCACAGGAAGCGGTATCGAAGTGCGGTGTACCGGACATGGTGAAATGGGGAAGCACGAGAAGCGATGTGGGGGCTTCCGGCAATTCCTCGAGAATTACCGAATACACATTCCGGTTTTCCAGGCGGGCGCGGTTGACCTCCCTCGCTCCAAAGGTGTCGCGATACCAGCGTAAAATCGACCCCCCGGTAAAATTGTAGATCAACGTAATATAGAGGTCCGGATAGGCATGATGGTATGAACAGAGATTATTTCTCCGCATGGTGTCGTTGAGAACCAGCCTGGAGAGCGCCGGAGCGATACATTCCACCGTACCCGTCGCGTCAATCCCCAATCCCGGCCGGATAACTCCGGCGCCCAGGGCTCCGGACGGTTGATCGTGAGCTCCGGAAGCGACCAGGACCCGTTCCTTCCATCCCATTTTTCTCCGGAATGACTCTCCCACTTCCCCAACGGCTTGACCGGAGGGACGTGTCCGGGCCAGTTGCTCCGGATCGATCGAAACCCGGGAGAGGATTTCCGGAGACCATGATTCATTGGTTACGTCAAACATCATCGTGCGGGCGGCCAGTGAGTAGTTCATGACCGGTTCCAATCCCATCCGGTACATCACGAAATCCTCAAAACAAAGATAAAATCGGGTATGTTCGTGGATTTCCGGATGATGGGCCTGCCACCACATGATTTTATTGAGGGTTCCTATCCCAGAAAGGGTGGTCCCCGTTATGGAAAAAAACCGTTCCCGCCCCAGTGCTTCCTCCCAGTAGGGAACGAACTCTTCACCTCTTTTATCGAAGGTCACCATGCTGCGGGCCAAGCAACGACCTTCCCGGTCGACGGGAACCACCGCTTCTCCCTGGGCGGAAATCGCCAGACTCTGTGGAGGATCGCCGGTGGTTTTCGCCGACACCTCGTGCAAACAGTCTTCCACACAGCCGAAGACTTCATCCGCGTCGAGTTCGAGCCAACCTTCCCCGGGATAATAGAGAGGATATTCCCGGTAGGCTCTGGCCTTGATCCGGCCACACTCATCAAAGGCGATGACCTTGCATCCCGTCGTTCCCACGTCAATTCCCAGGTAACTCAACGCGATCACCTCCCTTCCGGGCAATGGCTCAGCCCGTCAAAGAACACTACAAGATCCTCTTGATATAGCGCATGGCTTCCAGAGCATTTGCCTCCTTCTGAATCACGCGTAGAGTGTTCATATCGAGCCGATGCACGACTTCGAGCATATACCGGATATTTTCAATGCTCAACGCACAGGCCTGAGAAGCGTCTTCTCGGTAAGGGAAAATATCGAGTCCCAGCCACCCTTCGTAGCTGGAGCGATTGAGTTCATAAACGAATTCCAGGGTTTCCCAAAAGTGGACGGTTCCCACCGCCATATCGTCGTCCCAGTCCCGGAAATTGTCGTTCAGATGAAGGATGAAGAGCTTCCGGTATTTGTCCAGGAGAGCCACGACGTTGGCCGGAGACTCCTTACAATTGAACGCATGACCCAGATCGATGGTTACTCCGACATTGGGAAGTCCTACCGCCTGGGCGATAAAAAGGGCGATCCCCGAAGAATTGATCGAGGAATGAGTGCGGGGTTCCCGGAGCTTATATTCCAAGCTCAGTTTCACCCGGGGGTTGGATTCCGCGATTTCCCGGATCGCTTCGATCATCAGGTCCCACTGGATGCGGTAATCGATCTGAAAGGGGTAATCGAAACCATCCTGGCCGGGCCACAGGTTCATGGCCTCCGCTCCAAGGCATTCGGCCATGTCCATAGCTCGTTTGCTCATCTCGATCGCCCGCCTTCGCAGTCCCTCCTGCTGAGACATCAGGCTGCCCAGGGCAAAGGCCGGATCACTGAACAAATCGACTTCACAGGAGGCCAGGGCCAGCCCCCTTTCGTCCAGAGCTTTTTTGATCCCTTCGGCAGTCCGCTCGTTCACCGGTTCGGGGTAGTGCATCATCAATCCCGTCAATCCGTCGATCGAGCGGGCAATATCGAGCGATTCCGCAAAGTCCGCTCCCTTTTTATACCCATGAGTACAAAAACGGTCCGAACCTGGTCCGAACGTCCAAATTCCCGTGGCAAAACCTTTGCTGATCATCTTCTCATCCTCCCTTATTTGGTAGAAGGGTGCTGCAATTTTCAAAGCAATGTGCTGATCTCCCGGTTAATCTCCCGTAGGGCGCCGTACAATTTCCGGTATATTCGAAATCGTTCCCGGTAGGCCTCCCGATATTCCTCCCGAGGATCGACCCGTTCCCGAAACGCCACCATCGCTTCCCGGGCCTGAGCGAGGTCTTTGAAGACGCCACCGGCTTTGCCGGCCAGCATGGCAGTGCCCAGGGCCACCGCCTCCCCGGTGGACAGGGTGAGCAGGGGTTTCTCCAGAATATCGGCCTTGATCTGGAGCCACAATGGGGATCGGGACCCTCCGCCGATAACCCGCAGGTTGCCAATAGGGATCCCGAATTCTTCAAAGAGGTCCAGGTTGACTTTCATCTCATAGGTCAGGCTTTCCAGGATTGCCCGGGTGATCTCCCCCTTGCCGCTTCCCACGGTCAATCCGATGATCGCTCCCCGGGAACGCTCATCGAGATAGGGAGTTCCCGATCCGGCAAAATGGGGGAGTACAAAGATTGAAGCCGGCCGGGCTGACGCGCCGGCAATGAGAAACTCATACGGATCTTTTCCCTGTTCCTGTGCCTGCCTACGTTCCTCGTGTCCGAATTCATCCCGGAACCAGCGTAACACCGAGCCTCCGGAAGCGATATAGGTCAAAGTGATATAAGAGTCCGTTTCGGTATGCGGGTAACAGCAAAAACTCGCCTCCATCATCTCCCGGGTGAGAATCGGTTCCCGGCCCAGGTTGATTGCCATACATTCCGAGGTTCCCACGCCGTACATGGCTTCTCCCGGCAGGCGCCCACCACAGCCCAGCACTCCGCAGGCCTGGTCGTGTCCGCCGGTCGCGATCAACACTCGCCGGGACAGTCCCACCTCGTCAGCCACTGCCGGACATACCGTACCGGCCGCCTCACCGGAAGGTACCACCCGGGATAGCTTCTCCCGGTCGATACCAGCCAGAGTCAGGAGCTCGGGGGCCCAGCGTTTTTCTGTGACATCGAAAAGCATGGTTCGGGCAGCCAGTGAATAATCGATCACTGGCTCACACCCATTCAGGCGGAAGATCACATAGTCTTCCATACAGGTAAATTTTCTGGCCCGATCGTACAGGGTCGGCCGGTTGTCCCGTAACCACATGAGCTTGTTGACTGTATACATCCCGTGAAGGGGCATCCCGGAAATCTGGAAACTTTTCAATGGGTCGATTCTTTCCCGCCAGAACGAGGTGTAGCTTTCCGCCCGGACGTCGAAATTAGCAATGGCGTTGGCGATCGGCTCACCCGTGGCATCGACCGGGACCAGGGTTTCGCCGTGGGACGCAACCCCACACACGGTGACCGGTTCCGGCGAGAGCGCGACCGCCTCCGACAACGCCTGTTTTATCGCCTCCCAAACGGCACGGGCATCCAGTTCCAGCCATCCCGGACGCGGCGCAATAAAAGGATACTCCCGGCTGGAATTCGCCAGCAACCTTCCATCCTCCCTGAACACGGCCACCTTGCAACCGCTGGTCCCCACGTCAATTCCTGCTAAGGCCAAGTTGGGTCCCCTCCCTTTTCTCTCCGAAAACATTCGACCAGAAGACAACGGCCAAGCCGCCCACCAGAACGGTCACCACAATGAAAATGGAGCGTAATCCCAGGAGTTCTCCCAGAATTCCCAACAACCAGGGAAACACCAGGGCTCCCAGCCCCCCAAAGGCTACTACCATACTGATCGCGGTCGCTTTCATCGATTCTACTTTACTGGCCACAACCGCGACAAGCAATGGCCAAATCGCTGAATAACCCAGACCCAATCCCATAAATGAAAGGATCGCCAAATTCACCTGTCCACTCATCTGTACAAGAACCAGAAACGCGAGGCTGACCACCGAGGAAACCCGCAGTAGGGAGCTGTAGGAAAAATAACGGGCCAAAAAGGCAAAAAGCAGCCGGCCCACGGTGATCATCCCCCAAAATCCGGCTATCGAAAGCCCTCCCGCATAGAAGCTGCCCCCCAGTTCCCGGACAACATAGGTTCCCATCCATGACGAAGATCCGATTTCCGAACCGACATAAAGAAACATAGCCAAGAAACTGATCACCAGGAAGCCCCCCTGATTTCGGACCAAGGCCTTGGCTCCCCTTCGGGTGAAAGTTTTCCGCTCTCCGGTGAAAAACTTCTTTTCCAAGAGGAAAATAGTCAACAAAAAGGCAAATACCCCCGCCGGGATCAGAAACACGATCCGCCAGGAGAAACCCCCGTCCAGGAGAATGCCAGCCAAGAGGGGGCCGGAAGCCGCCCCTACCCCAAAAGAAATCTGGCTGAGATTGAGAGCGGTACCCTCTCGGCCAATGAACTTCTCCGAGATCAGGCCAGTCAGCGGCGCTTCATTAAACCCACCTCCCAGGCCCATCACCAACATACCGGCTTCAATCACCGGAAAGGTGTGGGCGGTAGCGACGAGAAACGTTCCCACCGCCAGGAACAACTGTCCCAGAACCAGAACGGGTTTTTTCCCGAAACGGTCACTCAACACCCCGCTGAGTAAGGTGTTGATGACATAGGTCAGATAGTACACGAAGAAAACCCGTCCGGCTCGTCCCGGTGTGATTTCGAATGTTGTAATCCACTCCGGCAGTACCGCATGGGATACGATCACCGAAAAGGCCAAAAGATAAAAGGCCAGGGTAACCAGCGCGTACAGTCTTACGGTTTCTTTTCTGTTCAGCATGACGAAGCCTGACCTCCTCGATGTCCTCTTCTACCTATTCCCTACCAGTACACTTTTCACCGCCATGACCACATCCTCAACCGAAGGTATCGAATTGTCTTCAAGATACCGGCTGCAGGGAACCGGGGCATCCGCCGCTCCCAACCGGACGATCGGTGCGTCCAGGTCATCGAAAGCCTCCTCCGAAATCCGCATGGCAATCTCGGCTGCCGGTCCGGCCGTTTTACAGGCTTCGGAGACGATCACCACGCGATGGGTTTTTTTGACCGAAGCAGTGATGGTTTCCATGTCCAAGGGGAGCAATGTCCGAGGATCGACAACCTCGACGTGAATGTTATCCGCGGCCAGCCGGTCTGCCGCTTCCAGGGCGGTCAACAGCATGCGGGAATAGGCGATCAAGGTCACGTCCGTTCCGGGACGCTTCACATCGGCTTTCCCCACAGGTATCAAATATTCTCCCTCGGGGACTGGCCCTTTTGTGTTGTACAGCATTTTGTGTTCGATAAAAACGATGGGGTTGTCTTCCCGAACGGACGCTTTCAACAGCCCTTTGGCGTCGAATGGCGTAGCGGGCATGACGACTTTAAGACCGGGAACGTGCATGAACCAGGCTTCGAGACTCTGGGCGTGATGCGCACCGGAAGAGCGCCCACATCCGCCCTCGGTTCTGATCACCATGGGCACCCGGGCTTTTCCGCCAAACATGTAGCGGATTTTCGCTCCCTGATTGTAGAGTTGATCCATGGCCAAGCCAGCGAAATCGACATACATCAATTCACCAACCGGCCGTAATCCGGTGATGGCCGCTCCTACACAAGCCCCCACAATGGCCGCCTCAGAGATGGGAGTGTTACGTACCCGTTCACCTCCGAAGTTCTCCCACAAACCCCGGGTTACCCCATACGCGCCACCGTAGAGTCCGATATCCTCGCCGATGAGGACCACATCAGCATTCTGTTCCAACTCCTCTTGCAGCGCTTCGTTCAATGCATCGCGGAAGGTCAGTTCCCGCATCCCCTCAGAAGCGAAATCGGTGATCGAGTCAACTACCCGGGTACCTTTTTGCCGTTCGATCTGAGCGAAGTCCTCGTCGACATACACATCGGTCGTAATCTCCGAAAGTGGGGGATAGGGGCTCTTTTCGGCAAACTCAACCGCCTCTTCCGCTTCCCGCCCCACCATTTCCTCAATGGTTTCAATTTCTGACTTCTTGGCAACTTTATTTTCTATAAGCCAGCTTCGATGGCGCCGGATCGGATCGCGTTCTTTCCATTGTTTTTCCTCGTCCTTGCTCCGGTAGGCTCGGGGGTCGTTCTTGGAATGACCAAGATACCGGTATGTCTTGCATTCGATCAACGTCGGTCCCTCGCCCCGCCGCGCTCGTTGGACCGCTTGTTCCACCGCCTCCTTCACGGCCAGAACATCCATCCCGTCAACCGTCATCCCAGGAATGCCATAAGTTTGGCCTCGCTCGGCGATATCCTGTATGGAAAAGGCTTCCCGGACCGGGGTGGACATGGCATAGAGATTGTTTTCACACACGAAAATCACCGGAAGCTTCCAGACCGCAGCCAAATTCACCGCCTCGTGAAAAGCACCGGTATTCGCCGCTCCATCTCCGAAAAAGCAGACAGTCACTTTGCCGGATTTTTTATACCGGCTGGTAAGTCCGGACCCGGTCGCAATCGGAATACCACCACCGACGATACCATTCGCACCGAGATTTCCGGCATGAAGGTCGGCGATATGGAGCGATCCTCCCTTGCCTTTGCAGTACCCGTCGATTTTCCCAAAAAGTTCGGCCATCATTCTGTCAAGGGTGGCTCCCTTGGCAATGCAGTGACCATGACCGCGATGGGTCGATGTAATGTAGTCCTCCGGCCGAATCGCCGCACAGACGCCGACGGCCACCGCCTCCTGGCCGATATAAAGATGAGTGGTTCCCCGGATTTTGTCCTGGGCGAAAAGGTCGCTTACCGTTTCCTCAAAAACCCTGATGCGAAGCATATCCCGGTACATTCCCAGAAGTTTTTCTTTATCCTCTTTTTTCATGACGCACCTCCCCAATCAATAAGCGGTAGAAGAGTAGATGAGTAAATGGGTAGAAGGACTAAAGTCTTATGGAAAGCCATCTCCGACTAACTTCGATATTCCTGCGTTCAGTTCCTTACTGCCGCGTTATAGTGTTCTACAATCCTTTTTCCTACCGGGGAGTCCGGATCGAGCCCACAGATTTCCTTCAGTACGGTCGCGATCCCCGCTTCCTGCAGGATCTTTTGAAGCCGCGACGCCTCAGGATCATCCGGGTAGTCATAACCCAACGCCTGAGCACAGACATTAGTGATATTTTCCGGAAAAATCCCCTGGCTCAGGCACAAGTCGATACCCCCCATCAACCGGTCGCCGGGTGCGAGTTTACGAATGGGATCCCGGGCAACTCTGGTTATGGTATCCATCATCAATGGGTTGGCGAAACGTTCCTTTAGGTCGGCGGCGAAGGCTTCGGTTTCTGCTGGAGAAAGATCGGGATATTTCCTGTTGATCGCATACGCCGTTTCATCGTACACCCGGCCAAGCCGATTCCGGATCAGATCGTTACCGATCGCTTCGTGGATATAAGCAATACCGATCCGGTAACCGAGATAGGCGAGCGTAGCATGTCCCAGGTTATGAATGTAGAGCTTCTTGTTTTCTTCGGCGGGGAAATTGTTGACCGGAACGACCCCGCTGATCCGACCAAGTTCACCCTTTATAGCCAGCCGGTCACAGGGGAGCCGATGGTAGGATTCGGCGACAATGAACAGAGGATCGTCGACCCCGAAACGGGCATCCATCACCGGCACCATGCGGGCGACTACTGTCCCCACCAACCCGACTTTCCGCTCGACATAGTCGCGCTCGCTTTCCCCCAAGTGTTTCATGAGTTCATCGCGGAAAAAACCCGGAGCTTCTTTTAAGTTTTCACAGAGCAACACATTGAGGTTATCCGGATTTTCCCTCGCCCGGCGGGTAATTCCCCGGGCAAAAAGACCGGCGACTTCCGGAAGATTTCTCGCCCCAACAGCCGTGAAAGCAATGTCGGCATGAACGATCGCATCAGACACCGCCTTGCTGTCTTTACTCCACACGGCCTGGAAACGATCAACCTCCAGATTCACTTCCGTACCTGTTTTTTCCAGCAGGCGTAATGGGTAACTCCCTCTTTTGCGGAGTTTTTCCACCAGGGGTTCATAGGCTTCAACGTATACCGTCTCATAACCGCTTTCCCATAAGAGGTGTCCGATAAATCCTCTGCCGATATTTCCGGCTCCAAACAGAACCGCCCTTTTCATCATTCCCGTCTCTTAGTTCCCTCTCCGGTTCACAGATTCAACCCAACCGGCTTACCGGTGGTCATAATCGTGTATAAAACGGTCTACGGCGTCGTGGCTCCCCACTCCCTGAGTGGCACCTATTTTTTGGACACATAGGGCCCCGCAGGCATTGGCGAAACGTCCGGTCCGGTAAAAATCCCAACCCTTGAGAACCCCGACCAGGAAACCGGCGGAAAAAGCGTCTCCCGCTCCACTCCCATCAACCGTCTCGACCACGAAGGGGGGAACGAGGATTTTGTCTTCGGCGGTCATAATGAAACTCCCCTCGTTCCCCATCTTGATGGCCACGGTTTTGATACCGTAATCGAGGAAGAAGCGGGCGTTGTCCACTAAATCCATGCGGCCGGAAATCGCGGACGACTCATCCCGATTCGAGATAAAAATATCGAGGTGAGACAGGCACGGCTCAATGACCGGAAGCCAACGGCCGGTATCGTCCCAGTAGGTATCCAGAGTCGTGAGGATACCCTGCTCCTGGGCTCTTCGAAAAACCTGAGCGGTGCCCTCTCCATCGATGCCGGGCATCAGAAAGGTTCCGGAGATATGCAATATTTTTGACCCGGAAAAAAACTCCGTCCGCACATCGTCCGCACGCAAGGCCCGATTGGCCCCGGTATAATGAAGAAAGGTTCTCTCGCCCTGCCCATCGACGATGACCATGGTCGCCGAGGTGCCGAATTCTTCAGTGATAGCGATGCCCCGGGTATCAATTCCCTGCCGTTTCAAGGTGTTGAGAAGAAATTCACCCAGGTCGTCCCGGCCTACTTTTCCGATGACTGCGGTTTCCACCCCGAGTTTGCTGAGGATCACCCCGGTATTGTGTGCTCCACCACCCGCATGTAGTTCCATCTCGGGAACGAGTGCCAGTCTCCCTTTTTCCGGAAACCGTTCAATCGGTCTTCCCAGTAAATCGGCTACCAGAATTCCGCAACAGGTCACTTTTGTCAAAAATATCCCTCCTGACTTGTATCCCGCAGGTTCAATTCCATTACCCGCCGGGCTGTCTGTTCGTCGGTGATCAGAATCTTGATAAATCGTCCGCGGAGCGCTCCGAGAATCGCTGCCACTTTTTCTTCTCCCCCGGCTATGCCAATAACGTTATGCATGGTCCGGATATCCTCAAGCGGTATGGCTACAGTGCGTTGATGAAGAGGGGTATCGAGAATATCGCCCTGGATATTATAAAACTGGCCAGCAATATCTCCCACCGCTTTTTTTTGTTTTAACGCCTCGAGTTCATGGTAGTCGATAAAACCAGTCAAAGAATAAATCGAATGTCGGACATCGACAGATCCGATCCCCACCATCGACCAGGTCGCATGACGGGCCAAGTCTAAAGTTTTCTGGTTAATCTTTTCGTTCATGTAGAAATTCCGGGTTGCTTCGTTTTCAACTACCGCCGGCGCATAAAGATAATAACATTCGCCTTCGAAAATAGAGGCAAGTTTTTCACCGATGGTATAGGGATTGAGGGATGCGGATGAGGTAAGTCCACCGACAAGGGTAACCAATTTCAAATTTTTCACGCGGGCGGATCGCACTGAAAGGGCAACCTGCTTTAACGTCCGTCCCCAGGCGATTCCGAGAAGATCGCCGTCGGACAGGACTTTTTCCAGGTACCAAGCGCCAGCCCGGCCCAGGCTTGCAAAAAGATCGCCGCCGTCTGCAGGGATGATCAGGGCGTCGTTGATTCGAAAAGTTTTCTTGAACTCCCGCTCTATTTTCAAACAGTTGGCGATCGGCGACTCGATGGAAATCCTGACAATTCCCATTTTTTGCGCCTTCTCGATCAGACGGGCGACCTTGGGCTGGGAAAGGCCCAGAGACAGCGCCACGTTACGTTGGGTCATACCTTCCATGAAATGGAGCCAGGCGATACGGGTGATCAGTTCCAGGTTTTCGTTTCGATTATTCATATGAAATGTTATTCTGTTTTTTATTATTATTTCATTCTTATCTTAACGGTTCATTGGCAAAAGTCAATAGGAAACGGTTTGATTACAGGGATATGGTCACAACCATCTTCTGATAACAGGGCCGATTGAACATTAATAATGAAGGGAGGGATGAATAAAAAGAGGACTTACCGCGTGGATTTATTCTGTTTTTTCCGGGGTTTCGGAACGGGGCGGACAGCGTGATTGATCAGCACCTTGATCACCCCGGCAACCGGTATAGAAACGATCAGACCGAAGGGACCATAGAGCGCTCCCCCCACCAGAACCGCGAATAAAACGGTCATGGGGTGCAGATTCATTTCCATACCCATCAGTCGGGGCAGAAGGTAGACCCCTTCAAGCAGATTGATCCCCCCGAACAACGCCAGGACCGCGACAACATGCAGCGGGGAATGAACCGAAGCAAAGACCAATGCGGGAATCGCTCCGGCGATCGGTCCGACATGGGGAAGGATATCCATCACTCCGGCAAAAATGCCAATCACCAGGGGAAATTCAATACCGAGGAGAAAAAGCCCCACGGCGGCGCTTCCTCCCACAAACAACGAGATCAATATTCGGCCCCGGATAAATCCGCCTACGACAAGGTCGATTTCCCGCATCAGCGAGATAAATTCTTTCCGGCGCGGCTGGGACACCAGACCAGTGAGGGTCGAACGGATTTTCGCAGCATCAATCAGGAAAAAATAGAGAATGAAAGGAGTGATGACCAGCCCGACAAAGAGAACGCGGACCAATATATATGCAAACTCGCCGATCCATCTCAGTATCCGGGTCAGATAGTCGGGAAGGTTGGCCGTCACGTCTTCCAGAAATCGCCGCAAGGGCAGCGAAACATCCACATGGGGGAAAAATCGGTGGTTTACCCGCTCGATCAGAGTGAGAAATTCCCCAACATATTCTGGAAGTTCCTCGATCAACTCTCGAGATTGGCTTATCGTTGTCGGAACGACTAATAAGAGAAGGATGATGCCCGACAAAATCAGGAGACAGAACACAAGAGTAGCGGATAATTTCCAGGAGAAACCCTTGCGATGAAGGATGCCGGCCAGGGGAGCAAGAGCGTAGGCAAACATCCCGGCCAAGGCGAAGGGTAAAAGAACCGAACGTAAGCGGTGAATGAGGTAAAGGGACCCGGCAATGATCACCAGGATATATATTTTCCCAAGGATATTTACGATTGCTGTATTTTCCTTCTCTTCAGTCATAGCCATTTACCCTATAATCTCCCTCAATTGAGTCTACCACAGACGCCTAACCCGCCATTCCCTCGCCGCATTCTTCGAACACGATGGACAGATAGGTGTTTGAGTTAAGCCTGACAACTGGGACAGTAAAAACTACTGCGCCCGGCGAAGCGGATCCGCTTGATCGCCGTGCCGCATTGCGGACAGGATTGCTCAGCTCTCCCATATACGCACAAGCGGTTCTGGAACTCACCCTTCCGGCCATCGGAACGGCGAAAATCCCGGATAGTCGTTCCCTGGAGAGAAAGAGCTTCTTCAAGTACCTGCGGAATAACCCGAAAGAGCCAGCCCACTTCTTCGATGCTCAAGCGGCTCACCCTTTTTTCGGGGTGAATTCCTGTCCGAAAGAGAATTTCGCAAGCGTAAATATTCCCAATCCCGCAGAGAAACCGCTGATCCAGGAGAAAATCCTTAACCCGGCAGGAACGGGCGGCCAACAGTTGTTGAAAGCGCTGGAAATCGTATTCGCCGGACAATGGATCCATACCAAGGCTGTCCCAAAGCCTTTCCCGGGACGGGTCATCGAGATAGCGAACTTTACCGAAGCGGCGCTGGTCGCTATAAAGCAAAGCCCCTGCGTCCAGCTTGATGAACAGCCGTCGATACGGAAGTTCGCATCCTGGTTCCTCGTATACGAGGACACCGGTCATACCCAGATGAACGAGCAGTGTGTCCTGCCCGCAGAGGCGGAAAAAAAGAAATTTCCCCTTCCGGTCGATTCCGGTTATGGTTCGTCCCACCAGTAAACCCAAGGGGAGGACTATCTTTTGGTCTTCTATGGTTATCGAGCGAATGACTTTGCCGGTAACCAGTGGCAGCAATCCTCGCCGAACGATTTCCACTTCAGGTAATTCCGGCATTGTGGACACCTTCTCCCCAACGAAGAGATCTTCGAAAAAGACGCAAAAACCCCCAAATTTCCGGAACACATGATTCTGTATGCTAATATAGACTATAGTGTACAATTGGGACGGGTGTTCAGCAAGAGATCAGAACATCTTGATTCAGATAAGGGGGTATGTATCAATCCATGATACGCACAGAGAATCTCACGAAACAATATAACGGGATAGAGGTGGTCAAAAAACTCGCCCTCCAGGTTGAGCAGGGAGATATATACGGATTTCTTGGTCCGAACGGGGCGGGAAAAACGACAACCATCATGATGCTTTTGGGCTTACTCCAACCCACCTCGGGAACGGTTTTACTCATGGGTGAAGCAATGAATTTCCACCGGGTCGATTTGAAAAAAAGGATCGGCGTGGTATCCGAAAATCAGTATTTTTATGGGGAAATGACCGCCCAGGAATACCTCGAATTTTTTGGAGAGCTCTACGGGGTTCCCAGCTACCGGAAACGGATCGACCACCTGACCGAAGCTGTTGGGTTGGCTGGTGATCGGAACAAAAAGATCAACGCCTATTCAAAGGGAATGCAACAAAAGCTCGCCTTTTCCCGGGCTCTACTCCACGATCCGGAATTATTGATTCTCGACGAACCGGTCGCCAACCTGGATCCCTCAAGCATCAAACAGGTCCGGGACCTGATCGAAGAGGAGAACCGAAACGGAAGAACGATTTTCGTCTCCTCCCACCTGCTATCCGAAGTCGAACGCCTTTGTAAGCGGGTGGGCATTATCCACAAAGGGCAGCTCCTGGCCGAAGATAGTATGGACACCATCAAACGGCGACTCTCGAACAGTGTCACGCTGCACATCGAACTTGACCGGGAAGCCCCGGCGTTAGTGGACATACTGATTAAGCTTGACTATGTACAGGGCGCTGAGGTGTCTGATGCAAGAAACCGGATCACCGTGAACCTGAAGACAGATCGCGATAACCGAAGCGATCTTTCCCGAACCATCTTCGAACACGGCTACAGCGTCCTGTCCATGAAAACCAAGGAAATGAGCCTCGAAGAGGCGTTTATGACCATCACCCAGCACAACATCTCTCTCCTCGCCAGCCAGGAGGAAACTCGGCCATGAGGCGCAGCAAAACCTTCAAAATTATTCTGTCGGGCATTCTTCTCCTAACAGCTGGTTTATTAACCCTGTCTTACTTTACCATCCGGCTGAACTACGGTATTCTCGAAGGCCGGGTCGTCGACGAGCTTTCCCGGGATGTCGTCCGCCGTCTGACCATTTCCCTGGGGGAACGGACAGATATACTCTTCCAGAGCAAGGATTTCCGTTTCTCCGGAATTCAACCCGGCCGCTATACCCTGCAGGCTTGGGCGCCTCACTATGAACCATTTACCCGCGAAATCGAAGTCCAGCGGGGTATCAATGCGTTTGACTTTGCGATGCGGGGCGCTGAAATACCCGATCTTGCCGGAATCATTTGCTTTGCCACACCGTTGGACCGGGGAATCGAAATTGAAATTCGTTTCCATAACACCGAGAACAGGGGCATCACCGATTTCCCGGCACTCCCCCTGGAATTGACGGGTAGCCTCTTTATTCGAGAGGGAGACCAGGAGAACTACACCCGGGGCAGACTGATATATGAGGGAACGATCGAACTATTCTGGGATCCCGAAGCTCATCTGGCAAGAAACAAGGGAATTATCCCCTGGGATGAAATCCATGTCGATCCTGAACTTGAACAACGTTATGGGGTCCTCGACCTGGTCCTCACAACACCCCAGGGAGTTTTCGAAGACACCATCACCAACGTTGAGTTTACCCGAAGGGAGGAATAACCGTGGTACAGCGCGCCCGAGTAACCAGCATCCTGTTCAAGCGGGATCTTGTCTTTACGTTATATAATTGGAGGTACTACACCGCCCTATTCGTTGCCTTTCTGGCCTCGTCGTTTATCCTGGAAAATTTCCTGGACGGCATTCGCGAGGACGACATCTTAGTATCAGCCTACCCCCTGAATTATCCTCTGTATATCAGCATCATCATTATCTCATTGTATCTCGCGATACTTTCCGCGGTTTCCATCTCCCGGGAACGGGAACGGGGAACGCTGGAGGTTTTGTTCTACGGCCCGGTGACTCCCGGAAATTTTCTCCTCGGAAAATATCTCAAGGATTTGGTTTTGGGAATTGTTGCACTGGGATTTTGCGCCGGGTATTTTTACCTGGTCAGCTATGCGACAAATCTCGGTTTCACTACGGGTCTGATCAAGGCCTTGATCATGAGTATATTCCTTATTTCCTGCGTGGTCAGTTTCGGGTTGTTCATCTCCTCGATCACCGGCCGGGTCAAGAGCTCGGTCCTTTCTCTCATTGCCATCCTGGGGGCTTTTTTGGCCGTGCAGTTTATTCACGCAGCCCTTTTGGGGCTCGAGCGGGAAGGTCTTTCAATGCCCATGCTCTATCTTAGACAAACCATTTCTCTCCTGTTCCAGGGAATCAACTGGGTTTCTCCCTTTGCCTTCCTGAACCGGGCCCTGGAATCAGTAGTTCTGGAAAGCTGGCCGCTGTACTTTACAACGATCGCCTACGCGACGATCTATTCTGTCATCTTTATCGTTTTATCCATCATTTCCATGGGCAGAAAGGGGGTCAAGACCTGATGAACTTTCGTCTTGCGTTGATAGTCCTTTGCCTGATTCTGTTCAGCACAACTCTAGCCAATGCCCAGGCTCCAACGTTGCGCGAACAACTGGTTTATTCCCTGACCTCTTTTAACGGAACCTCCTTCAGCCGGAGTTTTTGCCCGCCCAACGAGGACAGGCTCTTTTTTATCGCCGACGAGCTAAGTGTCATCGATGCCCAGAAAACTCTGGTTTATTTCTGGCCGATCACCCGGAGATATATGGCCGGCTTCAATACCCTGAACGAAACGCTCCCCGGAAGCCTGGAAATCCTCCAAGGGGGGAAAGTCATCGCCACGCTCGAACGGGAAACCTATGCGCTGTTTTACCCTCATGGATACTGGTCGGATAAAGCGATGCTCTATTCCGGTGAAGAGGCCATCCGGATATTCAACCAGTACCAACAAGCTGTGGAAGAGTTTAACCAACGGCTCCGCCAGCATTTTGAAGCCATGAGGCTTTATCAGGAAAAGTTTAACCGTTTCCTGGAGGAAATTCGGAGGCGCCGGGAAACCGGTGAAGTCGGACCGACGGATCTGGACATCCCGCTTGAGCCCCAACCCCCCGAGTTTGTTGGTTTTTTTGTAACCGAACTCCGCGAAGGCTTTATCCTCAACCTTCCACCCGGAAACTTCGAGATTCGTCTCCGTTCCGAAGATGGATTGATATACGAAGGGAGTGAAAAACAGATCACCACGTTTACTGCCCGGCGAACGGGGGGGGTCGGATATGAAATCATTCCCGGAAACCGCTGGACCAGGCGGGAAAATGTCGATGACCCCAGTCGGATCATTCATGGGGTGGGCCGTAACAATCTTTACTTCAATCCCTTCGAACAGACTGAGTTCAACGAACTCTATCATAACCAGCTCGAAGACCCCCAAGCCGACGGTCGGATTGAACGGTGGAAATGGGTACATACTAATCCAATCCACGATGTCCAAATCATCCTGAGTAAAGGGGAAGAAGTCCTGCAAAGAGTCGAACGCCTTCCTTTTTTTGTTAAGCAGATTCCCGGGCCTGAACTGGGGTTTGAAATCATACCTTACGACGACGTTCTCCGGAGCCAGGGCCATCAACCTACATTTGAAGGCCATCTCCTGTCCCTTGACGAAAAACTAGTGCCGACCGAATATATCGTTTCAGCGGTCCGGAATGCGGACGCTCAACCGGTGGAGGGAAGTGAACGCATCATCCGCATCCTGCGTAAAGAAAATGCCCCCTTTCTCTACGCCATCGCCTTCCTTCCCCTGCTTTTTGGGGCTATCGTGTTACTGGTCCGTTGGGGTAAAATAGAAAAGAAGTGAACAGGAAACAGGTCTCAAAAGGCCAGAGGAGGAAGCGACTAAATGAAGCAAGCCGTTATGCTAAAACTCGGATTGGTGTTGACCATTATCGGGTCATTGCTAATTACCGGTCTCCTAAATAGAGTTTCAGCCCAAACTGCGCCGACCCTCAACGTCGTCACCACCACCGGCATGCTCGCTGATGCCGTCCGAAACGTGGGCCAAGAACGAGTGACGGTCACCGCTCTGATGGGCCCGGGTATTGATCCCCATCTCTACCGGGCCAGTGAAGGTGATGTTCGCCGCCTGGCTCAAGCGGATGTTATTTTCTATAACGGACTTCTCCTGGAAGCCAGAATAGCTGACGTACTGGGGAGAATGAGCGACCGGGTGACGACGGTGGCTGTAGGGGAAGCCATCGATCCTTCTTTGCTCCTCACCGACGAGGTATACGAAGAACAACACGACCCACATATCTGGTTCGACGTTTCCCTATGGGGGCATGTCGTGGACGTCATCGGACAAACCCTCATAGCCAAAGACCCGGACAATGCCTCCTTCTACCGGTCGAATATGGAAGAATACCTGGATACCCTCAATGAGCTACACCGCCACGTCATGACTCAGGCCGAAAAAATACCACCACGACAACGGGTCCTGATCACCGCCCATGACGCTTTTGGATATTTCGGCCGAGCCTACGGTTTTTCGGTGAGAGGACTGCAGGGAATATCCACCGAAGCGGAAGCCGGCATCCGTGACGTTCAGGATCTGGCCACATTCATCACCGAACACCAAATTCCGGCCATTTTTATCGAATCTACGGTACCCGTCCGCAACATCGAAGCAGTGCAGGCCGCTGTCCTATCCATGGGCTTTGAGGTTGCCATCGGGGGCGAGCTTTACTCCGACGCCATGGGTTCCGAAGGCACCCCGGAAGGAACCTATGTCGGAATGGTTCGCTATAACATCGACACCATCGTCACGGCCCTTTTGAGAGAATAGGACGAGGTCCCCCCTTCCGGTCCACCGGTGGACCGGAAGGGGGGGGAAGCCGATGGAACAATCGCCAAACGCTCTCACCATCATGGATCTCACCGTCAGTTACCATCAGAAGCCGGTGCTGTGGGACGTAGACCTCAGCGTGCCGGAAGGAGTTCTTCTGGCTATTGTCGGGCCCAATGGAGCCGGTAAGTCTACCCTGATCAAGGCGGTTCTCGGACTGGTCCCTGTCGCTGCCGGACAGGTGCTTATCAAGGGAAAGCCTTCTGGTATAATGCGCCATCAGGTGGCCTACGTGCCGCAGAGAGGCAACATCGACTGGGACTTCCCCACCAACGCCCTTGATGTGGTCACTATGGGTTTGTATCGCAAAATCGGCTGGATCAGGCGGCCGGGTATCCGGGAAAAAGAACAAGCCTTAGACGCTTTACACAAAGTGGGAATGGTTGATTTTGCCAACCGGCAGATCAGCCAACTCTCCGGGGGACAGCAGCAACGGGTGTTTCTGGCCCGAGCCTTGGTCCAGGAAGCCAGTCTATATCTGATGGACGAGCCCTTCGCCGGGGTAGACGCCACCACCGAACGGGCGATAATCGACCTCTTGCGAGAACTCCGTTCCCAGGGAAAGACGTTGATCGTAGTCCACCATGACCTTCAGACGGTAGCTGAGTATTTCGACTGGATGATGCTCCTCAACGTCCGGCGGATCACCGCCGGTCCGGTCCACGAAGTCTTTACTCAGGAAAATTTGCACCGGGCTTACGGGGGACGAATCGCATACCTATCGTCCCGGAATGACAGCCCGGTACAAAGCCGGGGAGACAAGGAGTAAAAAACATTGGGCGGTCTTTTCTCCGAATTGCTCACGAACTATACCCTGCGGGCTGTCGCTCTTGGGTCGGTGTTCCTGGGTTTCGTCACTGGACTTCTGGGTTCTTTTGCGGTAATGAGGCGCCAGAGTCTGTTGGGTGATGCCGTATCTCACGCCGCACTTCCCGGAATCGTGCTGGCTTTTCTTCTCACTGCATCACGGGAACCGGTGGTGCTTCTGGTCGGAGCGGCTGTAGCCGGGGGGATCGGGATGCTCTTCTTAATGCAAATTACCCGCAAGACGATAATCAAACAGGACGCCGCCCTGGGGATAGTTCTCTCGGTTTTTTTCGGTTTCGGCATACTGCTCTTAACCTTTGTCCAACGGATGCCCGATGCTGGGAAAGCGGGGCTTGACCGGTACCTTTTCGGCCAGGCAGCGACCATCATAACCAGGGATGTAGTGACTATCGCTACACTGGGAGGTGCGGTACTTCTCACCACCATCCTTTTCTGGAAAGAGTTCGTCGTGCTGACCTTCGACCGGGAATACGCCCATACCCTGGGATTACCGATTCGTTCACTGGATATCCTCCTCACCATCTTGCTGGTTATCGCTACCGTGGTCGGGTTACAGATGGTTGGCGTCGTACTGATGAGCGCCATGCTGGTCGCCCCGGTTTCGGCCGCCCGGCAGTGGACCCATCGTTTTTCGGTTATGGCTCTTCTCTCCGGATTTCTGGGCGCGGCTGTCGGTTTGAGCGGTGCGCTGCTTTCCAGCCAGATTCCCCGTCTCCCTACCGGGCCAACCATCGTATTGATCCTGAGCGGAGTCGTGGTTTTTTCGCTCCTGTTCTCTCCGGAACGGGGCCTTATCGCCCAAGCCCGGATACGTCATATCCGGACTTGGCAGTACGCCACCGAAACCCTGGCCATCCACCTCCTCCATCATGAAGGTACCCATGAAGAGAATTTGGAAGCGACAGCAGAACACCTCAAACTCCACCTGGGCTGGGAAGAATTATACGCGAAAAAGGTGGTGCGATGGGCGGTAATCCATGGAATCATCACCCGAACCAATGCTCACCTGGCCCTGACCCCTTTTGGTCGCGAACTCGCCCGGCAGGTTATGGCGCGATGATTAAGTAATTCAATATTGATTTTGCTGCAATAAGTAATTTTGCTGCAAAAGAACGAAGGAAGCCTGGGCCTAAGTTGCCTGAATCAGCCGCCGAAATCACCGCATTTTCGCAGCAAAAAGGCCAAGGATGGCCTTTTCAGCAGCACTGTAACCGGACGTGGTCAT